>CAMWQQ010000015.1 GCA_947176455.1 uncultured Odoribacter sp.
CCCGATACTCCTTGAACTTCCGCCACTCCTCCGCCTTATACGCCTCAAACTCCTGACCCACACGCTTTTTGTATTCTTCAAATGTCTGGGCTTCCACCAATCCAATTTGACATATCAACACAAAAAACAACCCTATTTGCAACAATTTACTTGATTTCATACTTAACAGAGATAATAAGCCATTACAGGAATGAGAAGTGCCGTATTACTGTATTGACCGTACACAACGGGCATAAAAGAAATTACTACCAGTATAATAATTACCTTGATAGCAATTGGCACCATGTGCACCAATTATAATACCTCCATTCTTCATATCTATCAGATAACTCTTGTTCAAATCGCTTTCAGTAGATGACCAATAAAAAGAGGATTTTATATTTGGCAATAACAACTGATAGTTATATATTGAATTCAATTCGCTTAATGTCGGTAAACGCCAATCATTGTATCCATCAACAATAGATGCCGCACATAGTTCTTCGGCAAGTTTCTTTGTAATTCCACCTGCAGCAATGTTCAATTTCTGTACAGCGATACCTGCATCCTTCAAAACAATCATATTCATTTCTTTCTCCAAGGATACATCTATGTTCATCCTTTCATTTTTTAAGAATACAGCATTTGAGGAAAAGGTAGCATACCCTTCTAAATCTGCTGTCAATTGATACTCTTTCACAAAACTGAGATTTACGAATTCATAATATCCATTATCATCCGTTTTTTTCCGTTGATCAAGAACTATCCTCCTATGTTCATAATCATATTCATCATAATACGATTCAAGTCTATAAAGCGACATTGTTGCATTAACCGGAACACTCCCATCTTCTGTAAAAACCGTACCATAAACACTACCCGACATATCATCATCCGAACATCCGATAATCCCCCCCAAAAGCAAAAGAAATAATAAATTATTTTTCATCTTCAATATTTGCTTAAAAGTTTAAACTCAACGACACGCCAGCCAACTGCGCCGTTGCATAAGGAGTAAGTTTCACTTTGGAACTCTTCACCACAATGTGCGCCTTCCCCTTGGCTGTAGCACCATCAATTAGATTCCAAAAATAAATGGCAGCAGCAGCAATTGTGAAACCATCTCGCAACTTTTTCATCTTATCGGCTTTGTCCACATAATCCAGACGCTCTTCTAAAACATCAGTCTTAAAGATTTTTGATTTATTGGATGAGCGTTGCAACTCAAATCCCGCTATACAGCTAACAAAAACAACCTCGCTGGTAATAAAAAACGCACCTTTCCCCGGACTACCTTTATGTATTTGAGCCATACCCGGTATTAAAATCCGTGGTGAAAAAGGATAGCGACGCGTTACGATTACCGGTTCCAAATTCAATGTCGGATTACCCGCCGTTTGCACTAGCAACGTCACCCTATAGTCTCCTGATCCCATTTTCTGCCGGTATTCATCAATGATACGCGATTTTACAGTCAACTCGTCATTCCCTATTATAATGATATTACCATCCTGCACCTGCACATTAAATCGACTTCCAGTTGCCCCGCTTTGATTCAATATGCTATTCTTAGCTGCATTCATACGGGCATCTTCTTCACTATAACCTTTCGCCGTCACCACCTCCAGTCGCGAATTGTGCAAACGCATATTAGCATTTCCCAATTCACCATCCACCCATTCCGGACGCTTGAGGGAAGAAGTATGCTGCCCCATCGTTACGAACGAGAGCAACATACAACTCATGAGAACAAACAAAGACTTTTTCATCAATTATTCTCCTTAAAATCCTTGAAACTTTGTTTCATTCTTTCGCGGAACTGGCTTTCCTGAAAACGGATACTCAATTTCTCATCTTCGAGAACCACATTGGCTACAGCGTCTGTCAACTTGTTTGCCAAGTCTTTTTTATACACCCGGAGAGCAAGGTAACAAGTCGTATTTCCTTTATCATCCACATCGGAATATATTGGCTCCTTCACCTCCCTTGTTTCACCGACAATCACATCGATGATTTGCGTCCCAGCAGCTTCTATTTTGGATTGGTAATCCGTTCCAGCATTATTGCCGAAAGAATTCATGTAATCATCCACAGCACCTTTGTAGGCATGTTTCATTTTCTGGCGGATGATGTTTTGACCATTCGTCAAAGCCGTCTTATAAATTTCAGGAATCCGTGCTTTGGGACCACTAGCAACACCAGAAGCACCAAACCAATCGTCCGTATCGATTTCTGCATTAGGCATTTTATGAAAATCGTCACCAAAAGGATTTCTACTCCCCCCGGTATTTCCCGTCATCGTTTGTTTCATACCGCCACACGAAGCCAAAAGCAAGGCAACGCACACACTCATTATAAAAAAAATTCTTTTCATTGTAGTTGAAATTTGAAACTTTTATAAAGCCAATTATTCACTATAAACATATATAACCCCCTCGCCTCTACACCTCCTGCAATCCACAGAAATATATTCATATCCTTTACATCGAGTACACATATAAGCACCTGTTCCATTACATTTTGAACATTGCGTTACAACATATCCATTATCGCAATTATTACATTTCTCTCTTATTGTTTCCGTTCCAGAATATCCAGAAGCTCCACATGTCCGACAAGCAACATTTATATAATTGTTAACCTGCCCACTCCCCCCACATCTTCTACAATTATATGCATGTCCTCCTACTGTTCGTCCAAGCGACACCTTTCCACTACCTCCACAATCAGAACATTTCACAGGTGAATCTTTTCTAAAAAAACGTTGTCCATTACAATCTGGACAAGTTTTTTTTACAGTCCTTGAAGTATAACCAGAACCATTACAACTTGAACATCTTGTTCTTATTTTACCAGTATAATTACATGTTGTACAATAAACGGCTCCCTTTCGACACTCAGAACATTGTTCTACGCTTTTTTTGCTACCATGACACTCCGGACAAGTCACTTTCTTTTGCGCAACCGCACTATTAGTTATGGAAAGCAACCCTCCTACAAACACCGTCATTATAAAAGAAACTGTCTTCTTCATAATAAATTGATTTTAAATTAATAATACATATACTTTTGCATTTCTACCCACAATTACAGACGCTACATTTCAAAATTAATTATTTGATTCTCGTTGTTCCTGTTCCTTTGCAATAATAACAACGTGTTCCATCAACGGCCTTTCCAGAACCGTTACAGATAGGACATTCGAACGAATGAGTTCCAGTTGATGAATCATACTGGTAAGTGTCTAATGCTCTCTGACCTGCATACTGCAATTCCGCACATCCTGAAAACATGCCAGAGATGGCAAATACTCCGAGAAAAAGATACTTTTTCATGATTATTTGTTTTATGTTCGTTATTTATTCAAACGCTTATTAAGAATCAAATTGTTTTTGTTCGTTCCACAGTTTCGAATTGGTAGTAAAGTATTATAATACAATCTCAAAGACCAGAGTTGGCACACCTTAGCTCACACTCCCAATATCTACTATAACTATTTATAATAGTTACAGATAGAATCATATGCCAAGTTAGCCACAGTCGCAGCAAACGGGATCACCCACGCAGCAACACCCGACGATGCCAATACAGATGAAATGGCACCTTTCAATGCAGTTTTAGCAATCTCTTTTATTACTTTATTACCACACAAAACATCATACACAGGACGTCCGGATTTATCTTGTTTTTGTTCAACCTGTAGTTGAACACTTCTTTGGTTTACATCATCTTCAATTACAAAAGTATTACCATAGGAAACAAGATAGACCCCTTCTCTTATTTTAGTGCGAGTCTGTGCAAAGACGTTGGTTACGCTAAAAAAACATACAATAAATGCGATTACCACTAAAATATATTTCTTCATAATTTTGTTTTTTATTGCTTCTTCTGAATCAGTCAAGATTTGTCCGTTATTCAAGCTTCTAACTATTACAGATTAAAATAGTAATCTCCTGCTACATACATATACTCGCCACGACCATCATCGGATTGTCCATACGCTAGGTTCTTATTTATACTATAAGTAAACTTGCCTACTTTAATCGTCTTTTCCTTACTATCATAAATAGCAGTGACGGCAGATTTACTCCAAGCACGACCTCCAACTTGCTTAACTAAATAGACTGTAATTTCAGTTCCAGTCGTTGACAACATTGACTCGTTAGCATGAGCTGAGAAACAAATAATAGTATCTGCGAACACAAATAAAGATGAAATCGTCATCAAACAAATAAATAATAATTTTTTCATTGTAATTTTGTTTTACGTCCGTCCTTTACAGACTTTTAATAAATACTTCAATCTTCATTCCATGACATGTACTTTGTTAATACATATGGAAACGTCATGGATAAATAAATTAGTTCCACATGTCAAATAAGCATTTATTCCATAGGCATTTATTTTTTTATTATTATAATTTCCTTTGCTATCAATCCAAAACAATAATTTCCAATCTGCGATTTTGGCTACGATTCATATCTGAAGAATTGGGTACGACCGGTTGAGTATCCCCTTTACTATCTATTAAGATGCGTTCCGGATCTATCCCTTTTTTTACAAGATATTCTTTACCCACCTCTGCACGTTGCAACCCTACTCTGTGATTAATCTCTTTTCCTCCGATTTCACAAGTATGTCCGACAAGACAAACCTTTAATCCTGCATACTGATTAAGAATATCAGCAACCGCATCAAGTTTCAATTTTTGATCTCTTGTAAAAAAAACTCTATTAAAAAGACATCCATCAATTACTATTGAATTCAACTGTTTCACCGCTTCTTCTCTCCCGACTTCTTCATATTCTACGTCAAAAGACTCTTTTAAACTCTCGGATACAGCAATTTCTACCTCCTTGATATCATTAAAACCTAACTTGCGTAAATAGGATGCCTTTTCTTCATCTGAAAAATCTGTTGAGGTTTGAATTGCAATAATAGTTCCGGCAACCTCTTCTGCCAACTGCATATTATCATAACCACAATGTTTTACTAATTGCTCTTGAATTCTTAATTTGTCAGCCAGATGCCTTGCTCTACGTTC
This sequence comes from uncultured Odoribacter sp., assembly GCA_947176455.1. Classification (GTDB taxonomy): domain Bacteria; phylum Bacteroidota; class Bacteroidia; order Bacteroidales; family Marinifilaceae; genus Odoribacter. The sequence goes on from CAMWQQ010000015.1 coordinate 5,024, forward strand.
CTTTGCATTTTGATAAATATCATATGCCAAATCAGCATATACACTATCCCTGTCATTCAATGCTTTTTGTAGTTGTTTTTTATCAACTATCGTATTGGTTTTCTTTGCATTTTCAATTAGCTTATATCGTTCACCCATATAGTTGGCATGAGCTTTCTGCAACTCTTTCATATAATCAAATAACTCTTCATTTCCAGTTGCCCTACCCAATCCATCCATTACATAACCACTCACGACACTTTGTTTATCGTACTTATTTAAAGACCCATCTCTCCATCCCATTCCTACATCAGCCGCTTGCCGATTTAACCCAATTTCTTCAAAAATAGTCCCAATAGATTCCTTGGCTTCTGTCTCCGACATCCCACCTTTCACCGCTCCTTGATGTATTACAGCCGCACTAAAGCCTATTGCTGTATCTCTAACAACTTGCTGAACTACATCGCAAGAAGTAGAAGCAAAAACAAATAAAATAATTACGATGAAATTAAATCTTTTCATATTCTCACAATTTAAGGAAGTTTGATGTTAGGCATTTTATTAAATATGTTAGCAACAGAATCAGACATTAGAAGCATCGTCCTATCTTTTTGATACAAACCGTTATATATAACCGTATCTTTTTTCAATGTAATTGCTTCTATTGACAAACTAGCTCCCTTTCGAGGATTTCCTTCAGCTAAATACTTACCTTTTGCCCATACAAAAGGTTTTATTTGTACAATTGTATCTACTACAACAGAACTATATATATCAACCGTATTCTCTGAAGTAAAATACAAACTAGTTACGACACTACCTTTCTGCCCATCTTTCTCTGCAAGAGAAAAGTTAAACCAAATAGTTTTACTTAAGTTGTATTTTTGAATACTACAACCACAAAACAAGAAAGCTGTAATTCCTAATAGAATACCCCATTGTAATTTTTTCATAATTAATTATTTAAATATATCAGATTTTAGAATCATACCTCTTGCTTAAATAAACACTCATGTACTTCACAATTCCACATTTTCCACAAATCTTCAAATCACATTCATTTCAAGCACAAACACACCTTTCATCTCCATTCCCCACATTCATTATTAAAACATTTCCCAAAAAAACGTTCGATTAAATTGGACGGTGTCCCCTTAAAGAACGATACAAATATACAAAGAAAAATAATAATTCCATCTTCTGTCAATAATATCTACTTTTTCTTTGCTAAAGTCTTGAAAAATAGCTCAAACCACTACTGAAAGAAGATGCGTCTAACCAACTCCAATCAGAACCTTATGAACTTTACAAACCTTATAAACTTTCAACTAATAAAAACGAACGTTTTTATTGGCGTTTGCGAGACGGATAAAGAAAGAATCCCCCGCTCCTTTTACTTTTTACGTTAATTCTTTTATCTTCGCATTCGAAAAACCGAACGATATGAATACGATGATTTTATTGGCAGCCGTTCCGGCAACGGAACAGGAATTAAGCGTCTGGGACATGATTCTGAAAGGCGGATGGCTGATGATTCCCATCTTTATCCTCTCCGTCATCACGGTCTACCTTTTCTGTGAAAGGTATGTGCTCATCCGCAGATATGCGAAAAAAAACAACCGCTTCATGGACAAAATCCGGGATTGCCTGTTTGCCGGAAACTTCAAGGGAGCGATTTCACTATGCAACGAAGAAAACACCCCCATGTCCCGCATGCTGGTGAAAGGCATCCTGCACTTCCAACTGCCGATTCCCGAATTGAGGGCGGTCATCGAAAGCAGTGCCAATCTGGAGGTTTCGGGAATGGAAAAAGGATTGTCCACGCTTGCCACTTGCTCAGGCATGGCGCCCATGATTGGTTTCTTGGGAACCGTGGTCGGAATGGTTCAGGCTTTTTACGACATGGCACTGGCAGGCAACAACATCAACATCACGCTGTTGTCCAGAGGAATATATACGGCAATGATTACCACCGTCGCCGGATTAATCGTGGGCATCGTCGCCTACTTCGCCTACAATGCCCTGACCGCACGCATCGACAAAGTGGTCAACAACATGGAAAGCACCAGTGCCGATTTCATGGAAACGATATATGAACTGAAGGCAAAACAGCGTTAAGCATCAAAAAGCAACATCATGGCTATCAAAAGGGCAAAAAAAGCAAATCCCCATTTCAACATGTCGTCCATGACCGACATCGTATTCTTATTGCTGATTTTTTTCATGGTCACGTCCACCTTAATCAATCCCAACGCCCTGAAACTGCTGCTTCCCAAAAGCACGAACCAAACGTCCAATCAGCCGACTGCCGTCGTTTCCATCGACAAGAAACTGACGTTCTACCTAAATGCCAAGGTCACCCCTTTCTCGCAACTGGAAAGCAAAATCGTCGAACTCCTGAAAAACAGCGACGAACCGTGCATCTCCATTGAGGCAGAGAAATCGGTACCTATCGAACAGGTCGTTCGGGTCATGAACATCGCCAAGACTTACGGCTACAAGGCAATCCTTGCCACCGACCCGGAGTAAGCTCCAACAACTTCCAAATCCGCCTTTCCCAACCCGCATGAAATCTTATTGCCGGGTTTTGCAACCCATTGCAAACGGTAAACGTATAACCCCGTACAATATTCCAAATTATTGTCAATAAAGTAATTGGACTGTTGCACGAATATTTGTCAAACTAAAAACAAACGAAGTATGAAACGTTTACTGATTTTACTGCTCACAGGTTTGTTTGCGCAATTTCTGGTATCCTGTTACCCCGAAGGCGCAGATAAGATTCAAGACTACGATGTAGCCATGACCAACTACGACAAAAGTGCCGATTTCGGAACATTCACCACATTTTCGATTGCCGACACCGTCGTCTATTTCTCAAACGAAAATGGCGTAACCCTGAGTCACCAGTTCGACCAACAGATTGTAGACCTAGTCACGGCGAATTTTGAAAAAAGAGGGTACGTACGTGTCGATACGACCGAGAATCCCTCCTTCGTCGTAACCATTTCAGCCTTTTCCAATATCAACTACGCTTACTACGTAGACAATTGGTACAACAACTGGAGCTGGTACTGGGGCTGGTGGGGAGGTCCTTTCAATCCGTACTATTCCTGGTATCCGGTCAGCGTGTATTCCTACCGAACCGGTTCTGTCGCCATCGACATGATTTCAACGGCAGCCCGTGCGGACGGCAAAGTCAATGTCGTATGGACAGGTATCGCCGACGGATTGCTACAAGGTTCCAGCTCGTTCATTCTGAACCGTCTGGACAAACAAATCAATCAATGTTTCGCCCAATCTCCCTACTTGAGAAAATAATCATCCCATAAGTAATGTTTTATAAATCGAAGAATTATGAAAAAGCTGATCATACTTGCCGTATGCCTTTTCGGACTGAGTCCGTTGTTAAAGGCTCAGATGCTTAATCTGAACTACCAGATGAGCCTGCCGCTGAAGCAGGTGAAAGACTTCACCGACAAAGCCAGTTTTCGGGGATTCGACCTGGAATACCACCACTTTCTGGGAGAACACTTTTCAATAGGCGCATCCGTCGGCTGGGATGTATATTACAGGGACAAAAAAAATACGACCGGCAACTTCCACTTTAACGGAAACGACAACACCTACACCATTACCGGAAATCAATACCGATACATCAATTTCGTCCCGATGTTGGCTGTCGGACGCTACTATTTCACGGACAAGTCATCCGCTGTCCGCCCGTACATCGGTATCGGAGTGGGTTCCAGCTGGGCGGAAAAACGCCTCGAGGTGGGACAATTCTCCTCCACCATTTCCCGCTGGCAATTCGCCATGGCTCCGGAAGCCGGAATGTACATTCCCGTCACCGACCAATTTGCATTCAACGTCGGCGCCCGCTACTATTACGCCACCAAGGCGGCACACGGACGCGTGCCGGAAATTCAACAAGTCAGCTTCAATGTCGGCATCATCCTGATGAGTCTGAAATGACATTTCCGAAAAAAATGCCTGTTCGGCAAAATCCTGAAATCGATTTTGCTGAACAGGCATTTCAACACATACCCGTCTGCCGACAGACAGATTCTTACTCCTGATAAACTTTCAAGTTGGTCACCCGGCTTTTAAAGTCGCCCGCCTTTTGCAGAGGGAAAACCAACGTCCTGACATAGCTCATCTTGTCCTTGCTCTCGTTAAAATAAAGGGTTTGCTTGTTCAGGGTTTCCACCAGTTTCCCGTTCACATACAGACAAGTCTGTTCGTGGTTGCCGGTAACGTCAATGGTCATTTTCTGTCCTTTCCGCACCGGATAAGTAAAGGTATTCAGATAACCGTCACGGGCGAATCCCAGCATCCCCCGAATCGGGTCGGAAAGATAGAACACGGCATCCGGAGAACGGAACAGCTCCGTGCCTTTCGTCTCCTCGGCTCCTTCCACCTCAAAAGAAACCCGATAATCATAACCGATTTCCCGGTAAGGCAACTCACTGCCCGGCTCCACGACCGCCTGTTCGTACACCAAACCCGGCGTATGGCTCAACTTGCCGGCAATGTTCACGCCCGGAGCTTCCGCCACCCCATGCCGTTTTTCGTCAAACCGCTGATAAGGGACACCCGTCTGCTTGCCGGTCCACATCTTCACCGCCAGCGTCTGCAAAGCCGGAAAAACCCGGTCGTGGATATCCTTGGTCGAAATGCCATTTCCGGCATGGTCGTTCCAAACGGCAAACATACCGCCGGCTATCGCCGGGTCTTTCTCATCGAAAACCGCCTTGCCGATATGGGCAGGCGTCCAGTTTTCATACAAATATTGAGTATTCAGATAATCATAATAGTATCCGGCCGCCGGAACAATATAGACCAAACCGTCCGGAATACTCACCAGACGATACCCCTCCTTTTTCATCGCCACCGGATCCGCATACCCGTTATACCAGGCATTCATCAACACATTCTCCGATTTGACGGGCGTGTCACCGGCGGCATGCGTCAATGCTCCCCACACGCAAGCCTGTTTTCCGAAACTTTCAATGTAACGGATGTAATAATCCGTGAAATACCGGAACTTCTCGACGACATCCTGCTTTTTGTTGGAATACTCGTCCGTACCGATATGCACCTTTTTCCCGCGGAACACCGGATTTTCCCCTTCCAGGTACTCCTTAAACAAGGCATCCAGGAAAGTGTAGGTCTCCGGCTTGAACAAATCCAAATGATCCATGCCGTATTCCTCGCTTCCCAGTTCCGGCTGATAATGCGTAAACGCCAGGGAATGAGCCGGCACATCTATCTCCGGAATAATCTCCACAAAACAATCCTCCGCCTGTTTCTGCAAATCGATAAACTCCTGCTTCGTATAATGACCGTCCCGAGCCGTCAAACCGGGATAGGTATCGGACTCCAGACGGAAAGCGGCGTAGGTCTTCGACCAATCGTGTTCAAAATACTGCTTGAAACCGTTGTCATTCAAATGAATCTGCAACGTATTCATCTTATAGTAAGCCATAATTCTCACATAATCCTGCAAAAAAGCCAGAGGGATAAACTTCCTACCGCAATCAATCATGAATCCCCGCAAGGCATAATCGGGGAAATCACGAATCACGCCTCGTGGAAGCTGCTGATTCTGCGTCTGGTCCGCCATTTGCAACAAAGTACGCGTAGCCCAGTACACCCCGATGTATTCCGGGGCGGAAACGGAAACACGGTCCGTAATCTTCACCGCATATCCTTCCTTGCCCAAAGCCTTGTCCTTCCGGAGGGCAAACACGAAATCCCCCTGCTTCGCCTTTCCGGCAACCACCTCCAGGGACTTGCCAAACATCTCCGCATAATCCGCGGCGAACATACGAGCGATACGCAACAGCTCCCGGTCGCCGGACGGACATACAATCCGGGAAGCGTCGGAAGGCGTAAAATAACCGGCTTCCCCCTGCCATTCTTTCAATTCCGGAATGACAAAAGGTTTCTCCGGCGCATCCGCCCAAACCTTTGTACCGGCAAATGCCAGGCACACAAACCATACAATACCCAAAATCGTTTTCATGTATTCTCAATTATAAAATTAATATTTCTTTTCGCCTCCCCGGAGGGACAAACTTACTTCACCGCCTGCTTGATGGACAGACCGATTCTTTTCCGCTCCCGGTCCACCTGTATCACCTTGACCGTGACATGTTCATGCAAGGACAGCACCTCGGCGGGGTTGGAAACATAACGGTCCGCCATTTCCGAAATATGCACCAGTCCGTCCTGATGCACGCCCACATCCACAAAAGCCCCGAAATTCGTCAGGTTCGTCACGATACCCGGCAAAATCATACCCTCCTGCAAATCCTCTATCTTGTTAATCCCCTCGGCAAAACTGAATACCTTGGCGACGGTGCGCGGGTCGCGCCCCGGTTTTCTCAATTCCTGTATGATATCCCGTATCGTCAACAAGCCCGTTTTCCCGTCCACATACTTCTGCGGGTCAATCTGGTCGCAAAGCCGTTCATTGCCAATCAGTTCCCGGACATCAACTTTCATATCCCGGGCGATGTTCCTGACAATATAATAAGACTCCGGATGCACGGATGAATTGTCCAGCGGATTCTCGGCATTCTCAATCCGCAGGAAGCCGGCGCACTGCTCAAAAGCCTTTGCTCCCATTCGCTTCACCTTTTTCAGTTCCTCCCGGCTTTTAATCGCCCCGTTCTCCCGGATATACGCCTCAATGTTTTCCGCCAATGCCGGTCCCAGACCGGATATGTGCGTCAACAGATGCTTTCCCGCCGTATTGACATTCACCCCCACCTTATTCACGCAAGACTCGACCACGACATCCAGCGCCTCTTTCAATTTCCCTTGGTCCACGTCGTGCTGATACTGCCCCACCCCGATGGATTTCGGGTCGATTTTCACCAGCTCCGCCAAAGGGTCCATCAACCTCCGGGCAATGGAAACCACACCGCGCACCGTGATGTCGTAATCGGGAAACTCCTCCCGGGCGATTTCGGAAGCGGAATATACGGAGGCTCCGTTCTCACTGACCACAAACACCTGCAACTTGCGTTCAAAACGCAACTTCTGGACAAACGCCTCGGTCTCCCGTCCTGCCGTACCATTACCAATCGCAATGGCTTGTATATCGTACATCTCCACCAGATTCACCAGCTTGGCACCCGCCTGCCGGAACTCGTTCTTCGGCGGATGCGGATAAATGTTTTCATTGTGGAGCAGTCTACCGGTCTCGTCCAGACACACCACCTTGCATCCGGTCCGGAATCCCGGGTCGATTCCCAGCACCCGTTTGTTTCCCAAAGGCGGAGCCAAAAGAAGCTGCCGCAGATTCTCGGCAAACACCCGAATCGCCTCCTCGTCCGCCTTTCGCTTGGACAACGCCATGTATTCCGTCTCTATCGAAGGGAAAAGTAGACGCTTGAAGGAATCCTTCACGGCAACGCCCACCTGCTTCGCACTCTCGTTCTCGCCCTTGACAAATATCCGCTCCAGCCTTTCGAGTGCAGGTTCATCCTCCACCTCTATGCCGACTTTCAGAATCCCTTCCGCTTCCCCTCTCCGGATAGCCAGCATCCGATGAGACGGGCAACGCTTCAGCAATTCCCGGTAATTGAAATAATCCGCATATTTTTCTCCCTCGCTCTCCTTGCCTTTCACCACCTTGGCACAAATAAAAGACTCTTTCTCCGTCTGCCGGCGGACACAATTACGGGCCGCCTCGCTCTCACAAACCCACTCGGCAATAATATCCCGCGCACCCTCCAGCGCCTCCTCCTCATCCTGAACCTCCCCCCGTACAAAACGAGTGGCTTTCGCCACGACATCCCCGTTGCTCTGGCTCATCAAAATAGCCGCCAACGGCTCCAAGCCCTTGGCTTTCGCCTTGGATGCCCGGGTCTGCTTCTTCGGCTTGAAAGGCAGATACAAGTCCTCCAACACCCTCGCATCCGTACACGTCCGGATTTGCCGTTCCAATTCAGACGTCAATTTTTCCTGCCCCCGAATGGCCTCCAATACGGAAGACTTTCGTTTCTCCAATTCCTGAAACTGCGCATAGTCCGCTTTGATTTCGCCGATTCGGACCTCATCCATACCGCCAGTTTTCTCCTTTCGGTAACGTGCGATAAAAGGAATCGTCGCCCCGTCATCCAACAAAGCCAGCAGGTTCCGGACGAACGAAACATTTTCGCCATATTTCTTCCCGATAAATTCAACCGGATTTATAGTATATTCCATATAAAAATTTAGCTACTTCCGTACAAAAGTAGCTAAATTTCATCAAAATCCTAAATACGCAATCCCCCCCTATCGCTTTTTGCTGAACATGCTTTTGAATACCTGCCACCCCATTTCTCCCAGCCAGCGATAGAGCATGGGACGGGCGATTTGCCAAAACACGTATCCCCAGGAATGAGCCAACACTCCCGAACCGTCTTTGGGTCCGGCAGCATCTTTCCGCCCCGGCATAAACATCGAAACGATTCCGGAAAGCAACAAATGCCCGGCATTGGAACGGACGTATTGCCAATCGCCTTTAATCTGCTCTTCCGTCTCCCGGCACTGGAGCCGAAGCTGCCGTTTCTCCGCCCAAAGTCGCCCGAGCGGCGTCTGCTGTCCGAGTTTTTTCTTCGTCATCATCTTCCTCGTCATCGTTCTGCAAAGCCTTTACAAAAACATGGGTCAGACACATACGTATTTTCTTCCTTGCCCCGACAAAAACAAGGCTCAACAGCAAATACAGTCCGCCGACCAATAGAAACCCCAAGGCTACGCTTCCCAAAACATCCCCGAGAAAGAAGCCCAAGGCAAAAAACAAAAACAAAATCGTGAAAAAAGCAAACAACGTCAGAATCAATCCAAAAGAGAGAGCCGACAGCAAACCTGCCGTTCTCTCTATGGCTATCAATTTCCACAAGCGTAATTTCAATCCGGCATACGTGAAAACTTCCTTTTTCAGCTCAGTGAACACCTTGTCTGCCTCGTTCTCCATTCGACCACGGATTAGTTTTCACGCTCATTTCCCTTTGGCTTGCTCGGCATACCGCTGTTGCGCTTCCGCATCATTGCGTGCCTTTTCCTCCATCGTCTGACGGATATCCTCAGCCTTTTGCGAAAACCGGTCAGCCGATGAAGCCACTCTGCTTCCCGCCTCGTCAGCCCATTGCTGCGCCTTTTCGCCTACCTTATCGGACCACTCCTCCGCTTTCCCTGCCATCTTTGCACCGACCTGTTCCGCCTTGGATTTCATCTTTGAAAACATGGATTTCGCTCCAGCCTTCACCTCGTCTCCCATTTCACGGATTCCCTCCTCCACTTTCCGACGATTTTCGCCGGTAATCAGATACCCTACGGCCATTCCGAAAACGGCACCGATACCCAAACCTAACCATAATTTTGAACTCTCGTTTTTCATAACCTCACTCGTTTTTAGTTTGTATCATCTCAACGCACAACGAGTTCAAAAAGTTTGCAATTTTAAGAAAGTTAAGATTCGTTCAGGAATACCCGTCCTGGCTCAACTGAACAGCCGGAGCAACGGTTCCGGATGAAGGAAATCGGTGATGACGGCATAAACCTGGTCCCGGATGGCATCGGCAGGATTGGTCGTGGCAAGTCCGACGACCTTGGCACCGGCGGCATTTCCCGCCTGGATGCCGGAAAATGAATCTTCAAAAACGACACATTCCGCCGGAGCGGCATGCAACCTTTCCGCCGCCAACAGATAGCCCATGGGGTCGGGCTTCCCCTTGGTAATTTCATCGGCGGTGACCACCACGTCGAACACCGTTTCCAATGCCATTTTTTTCAAGGCAACCCGCATCTTGGCAGCAGAAGAACTGGTCACCAAACCGAGACGGATGCCCCTTGCCTTCAATTCCCGGAGGAAACGAACGGAACCGGGTATTTCGGCAAAATCCATTCCCAACTCGTATTCGACATTGGCAGAAGCAATCTTCTTCAACTCCTCTTCCGGATAATCGGAAAAATAGGTCTGGAAAATATGGGACAAAGTGGTACCCTTGATTTTGGCGGCAAAGTTCGGAATGCCCAAACGATATTTCTCCGCCATTTCATTCCAGAACACATCGTACAAGGATTCGGTATCGGCAACTACCCCGTCAAAATCAAACAACGCCGTTGTTATCTTACTCATCGCATTTTCTTTTTCAGGGGACAAAAATAACACTAAAAAACTTTATCTTTGAAGCGGGAAACTTCATATTTCCCATAACACAACAAGATATTATTTCATAGGATGAGATTTGACGAATTAGATTTGGAGGAGGAAATATTGCAAGGTATCGAGGCAATGAATTTCCAGGAGATGACACCGGTGCAGGAACACACCATTCCGGTTATTCTGGAAGGAAGAGACATCATCGGTTGCGCACAGACCGGAACCGGCAAGACGGCAGCCTATACGTTACCTTTGCTCAACCGCCTTTTATGCGAAGGCAACCCGGACAACAAGGTTCGTGCCGTCATCATGGTTCCGACCCGGGAACTGGCACAACAGATAGACATGCAGTTTGAAGGTTTTTCTTACTTCTTGCCGATTTCCACGATTGTGGTGTACGGAGGAGGCGACGGAGCCGGGTGGGACCAGCAGAAAAAAGGCATGCTCATGGGAGCGGACGTGGTCATCGCCACCCCGGGACGACTGATTGCCCACCTTGCCAACAGTGGCATCGACCTGTCACACGTGGATTATTTCATTCTGGACGAAGCCGACCGTATGCTGGACATGGGCTTCCAGGATGACATCATGCAGATTGTCAAGCACCTGCCCGCCAAACGGCAGACCATTCTGTTCTCCGCCACCTTGCCACCGAAAATACGGCAACTGGCAAAACAAATCCTGCACGACCCGGCGGAAGTCAACATTGCGATTTCCAAACCCAACGAAGCCATCGTTCAATCCGCCTACATCTGTTACGAGACCCAGAAGATGGCTATCATACAGGAATTGTTTGATAAAACGCCCGATAAGAAAACCATTATTTTCTCTTCTTCCAAACAGAAGGTCAAGGATCTCGCCTATGCCTTGAAGAAGAAAGGCATGAATACCGCCGCCATGCACTCCGACCTGGAACAGGAACAGAGGGAAAGCGTCATGCTCGATTTCAAAAACGGGAAAATCGACATCCTCGTGGCTACGGACATCGTCGCCCGGGGCATCGACATAGACGACATCGCTTTAGTCATCAACTACGACGTGCCTCACGACCCGGAAGACTACATCCACCGCATCGGACGTACCGCCCGCGCCAATGCGGACGGCGTTGCCATTACTTTCGTCTGCGAAGCGGAACAGGGGAAATTCCACCGGATTGAAAAGTTCATTGAGAAAGACATTTACAAGATTCCGCTCCCGCCAAGCATCGGACCGGGTCCGGAATACAAACCCAAGACCTTCACGCACCCGCGGAGAAAGTTCAATCATTCCAAAAACAAGGGCAAACGTCCGTTTTTCCGGAAAAAGGATGCTTCCAAGGGGAAACCGTAAAATCCATCCATGACACCGGATTAGAATATGGAGTTCCCGATGTCCGTGGTAAAGCGTTCCAGGGTCTCCATGCCGATCAACGAATTACCGTGCCGGTTCAATTCAGGACTCCACACCGTAATGACCAGGTTCCCCGGAATATAGGCAACCACCCCTCCGCCTACACCGCTCTTGCCCGGCAAACCGGCACGGAAAGCAAAATCGCCGGACTCATCGTAGAATCCGCAGGTCAACATCAAAGCGCCCAGGC
>CAMWQQ010000016.1 GCA_947176455.1 uncultured Odoribacter sp.
TTTTCGGGATGCCCGTCCTTTTCTCCACAAAATCCGGATAGAAGGAATATTTTTGGAAATTCCGGAAATGGTCGCCCTGAAAAATTCGCTCGACTCCATCAGCTCGATTGTCCGCTTTTTCAAAAACAAAGAAACACGCTTCCCCATTTTGACCGGAAAAGCCGGCAACATCCGGCTATTCCCCGCTATCCAGCAACGTCTGGACGCCATTGTGACCAAGCACGGCACAATCAAGGACAGCGCGTCTCCGGAACTGAATGACATCCGCCACCGCCTGCAACGCAAGCAGGCAGGCATCTCGAAACGGATGCAAAGCCTTTTGCAACAGGCACAGGCGGAAGGCTGGGCGGACAAGGAAAGCGCCATCGCCATTCGGGACGGACGCATGGTCATTCCCGTACCCTCCGCCTACAAGCGCAAAATCAACGGAATCGTCCACGACGAGTCCGCCACCGGTAAAACGTCCTACATCGAACCGGCGGAAATCGTTGAGACCAACAATGAAATCCGAGAACTGGAACTGGAAGAAAAACGGGAAATCACCCGCATCCTCCAGAAGTTTGCCGACGAAGTGCGCCCCTACATCGACGAACTGATTCCTGCCTATGATTTTCTGGCATATATCGACTTCGTCCGGGGGAAAGCCGCCTTTTCCAACAGCATCGAGGCTATTATCCCGACTTTCAGGGATGAACCGGAAATGTCGTGGCACCAAGCACGTCATCCCCTGCTGTGGCTCAGCCTGAAGAATGCGGGCAAGCCCCTCATTCCCCTGAACATTAAAATCACTCCCGAGCAACGGATTATCCTGATTTCAGGTCCGAATGCCGGAGGGAAATCAGTATGCCTGCAAACCGCCGGCCTGCTACAATATATGTTTCAATGCGGTCTGCCGGTGCCGGTAGAGGAAAACAGCGTGTTCGGCATATTCCGAAACATCCTCATCGACATCGGGGATGAGCAATCCATTGAAAACGACCTGAGTACATATAGTTCCCACCTCATCAACATGAAAAACTTCCTGCGACACGGGAACAGCGACACACTCGTACTCATCGACGAATTCGGCACGGGAACCGAACCCATGCTGGGAGGAGCCATCGCCGAAGCGATTCTCTCCGCACTGAACCAAGCTAGTGTCAAGGGCGTCATCACGACCCACTACACCAATCTGAAACACTTTGCCGCGGAAACATCCGGCATCGAAAACGGAGCCATGCTCTACGACAGTCACCGGATGTTACCGCTTTTTGAACTGAAAATCGGCAAACCCGGTTCGTCCTTCGCTTTCGAGATTGCCAAAAAAATCGGTCTGCCGAAAGAGATTCTGGAAGAGGCGGCATCCAAAATTGGAGAAGAGCAAATCAACTACGACAAACACCTGAAAGACATCGCTCGAGATAAGCGTTATTGGGAAGAGAAGCGAAAGAAAATCCACGAGAACGAGAAACGCCTGGATGAAGTGGTCGAAAAATACAGCAACGAACTGAATGAAACGTCCCGCATCCGCAAGGAAATCCTTCAAGAAGCCCGAGAAAAGGCACAAGAAATCATCGCCTCCGCCAATAAAACGATAGAAAACACCATCCGAGAAATACGAGAGAACCAGGCAGAAAAAGAAAAGACCCGGCAAATCCGCCAGCAAATGGAAGCCGAGAAACAACGCCTGCGGACGGAAGCCACCAACGAAGAGGAAGAACGCATCCGGAAGAAAAAGGAGAAACTGATAAACCGGCAGAAACACAAAAAAGAAAAGCAACAAAAGCAAACGGCTCTTCCAGCCCCAACCCCGGCAAATCCGGATGAAATCACGTTCAGAAAAGGCGACATGGTCTGCCTTCCAAACAAGGCTGTCGGCGAAATCCTGGAACTGGACGACAAGAACGCCGTCATCGCCCTCGGCAATCTCAGGACCAATGTCCGACTAACGCAATTGAAAAAAGTATCGGCATCACAAGCCAAGAAAATCACTCGTCCGCAACCGCAAAGCACCTATACGAACATCCGGGAAAACATCAGCCAGAAACAGATGAATTTTAAACCCGACATCGACCTGCGCGGCCTGCGCGGAGACGAAGCTTTGCAACGGGTAGTCACCTTCCTGGACGAAGCCATTATGCTGAACTACAAAACAGTCCGGCTCCTGCACGGAACAGGAACCGGAGCCTTACGTCAAATTATCCGGCAATATCTCGGCACCCATCCGCTGGTAGGCTCTTTCGCCGATGAAAAAGTGCAGTTGGGCGGAGCCGGCATCACGGTTGTCCAATTGGATATCTAAAACGATTAATACTTTTTCTTCCACCAATTTTTCAGGCGTTCCAGAATCTTCACCTCGGCCGCATTCGCCTGTGGTGTGTAAAAAATCTCTTTTTTCAACTCCTCGGGCATAAACTCCATTTCCACGAAATTACCAGGATAGTCATGCGCATACTTGTAATCCTTCCCGTAATTCAACTCCTTCATCAACTTCGTCGGAGCATTCCTCAGATACAACGGTACCGCCACATTTCCCGTACGCCGCACCAACGCCAACGCCTCATCAACCGCCAGGTAAGCCGAATTGCTCTTCGGCGAAGTGGCAAGGTAAATCACACACTCCGACAAAGGTATCCGCGCTTCCGGCATACCAATCTTATGCACAATATCAAAACAGGCATTCGCCAGCAACATGGCATTCGGATTGGCGAGTCCAATATCCTCGGATGCCGATATCAGCAAACGGCGGGCGATGAACTTGGGGTCCTCTCCCCCTTCAAGCATCCTCGCCATATAATACAATGCCGCATTCGGATCGCTACCCCGAATGGATTTTATCATCGCTGAAATGATATCGTAATGTTGCTCCCCGTCCTTGTCGTACATCAGCGGATTTTCCTGCAATTCTTTCCGAACCGTTTCATTGTCGATGACAATCTCCGGACCAGGCTGGGCATTCACGACCAATTCCAAAATATTCAACAGCTTTCGGGCATCCCCTCCGCTAAAGGAAATCAACGCCTCCTTCTCTTTCACCACAATGTTCTTCTCCTTCAAATAAAAATCGGTGGTCACTGCCCGGTCTATCAGATTTTCGAGGTCTCCCCGCTCCTGGGCTTTCAGCACATACACCTGACAACGGGACAGCAATGGAGAAATCACCTCAAAGGAAGGGTTTTCCGTCGTGGCACCGATTAAAGTCACTGTTCCTTTTTCCACCGCGGCCAGGAGGGAGTCCTGTTGCGCCTTGGAAAAACGATGTATCTCATCGATAAACAAAATCGGATTGGGCGTATTGAAAAAACGCTGGCTTTCCGCCTTCTGAATCACCTCACGCACATCTTTTACTCCGGAACTCACCGCGCTCAGCACATAAAAAGGACGCTTTAACTGCTCCGCAATAATCATCGCAAGTGTCGTCTTGCCCACTCCGGGAGGACCCCATAAAATGAAAGAAGACACCGCGCCCGATTCTATCATCTTGCGCAACACCTTGCCTTTGCCCACCAGATGCTGCTGACCGATATAGTCATCCAAGGTCTTGGGCCTCAATCGTTCTGCTAACGGCTGATTTTCCATAAAATAAATAAATCCGTATCTTTTCACAAAGGTACGGATTTAATTTCTCTTTTTTCATCGTTCCCGGTTCATTTCTTCGAAGTGTCGCTCTCCCGGATACCGACAAAAAACGAACTATTCACACAAGGCTGCGGCTCCGGTGATGATGGCTTGCGTCGTGTCCGCCAATACTGCCACTTTCGCCTCCACTCCATGACTTCTAAAATACTGCTCGATCAAAGGAAGGAAATATTGCTGTGACAGCACCATACCTCCGCCGATGACCAGTTTGTCGGCTTTGAAACGCAACATAAAAGGCAACATGATTTCTCCAAAGGCATCCGCAAACTCCCGGAATATTTGTTCGATCTCCGTTTGATAACTTCCTGCCTCATAAAAATCAATCATCCCCTTCAGGCCTTTGATTTTCTCGCCCGTCAACTCGGCAAACCGCCCTTCAAACCAACGTGTAGACACATAATCCTCGGCAATGACACCCCGGAAAGGATAATTCCACAGCTCACCGCCGACAGGTACGCCCGGACCATAAGTCGCATAACATCCGTCCACGACAAAACAGGCTCCGAATCCCGTTCCCAGCGTAACTCCGATTGTATGCCGGTCCACAGCACCGTTCAGTCTCCAAGCACCCATACCAAAAGCAGCCGCATCATTGGTGAACAAAATGGCATTCGCCGGAATGCCCGTCATACGGTGCAATTCCTCCCGTATATTCCGTCCCTTCAGGGATGCGAACTTGTGATCCGCCATGGCAATCCCCTGAATAAAATCAAAAGGCGAAGGAATGGCGACACCGATGCCGCAAATCGTCTTTCCGCCGGCTTTCTCCATACACGCCTTCACCCCCTTTTCCCACGCAGCCAGAATCACCGTCGCCGGTTCCGTTTCAGCGACTTTCACTTCTACATAAGTATCCGCCAACGGACGGCATCCGTTCAAGTCAACCACCTGGCACGCAATGTGCGAACCACCGATGTCAACTCCCAGTACATAAATATCTTTCATTCCCATACGATTAATTATTTGATTTATTTCTATTTAAAACGATATCGGTCTGATTCCTTTTCGCGCCCCATATGCATCAAATTATATGTGGCTTGAACTGAAAAAAGCAAACTCTTTTAAGAGGTCAAGTCAAAAATCCATACATAACTTCTCTCCAAGTAAATATACGATAGAGACACAACAAAGATAAACAATTTATACAATAAAAAGCCGGAGGAGAGATCGCTCCCTGTGGTCACAATTTAATTTGTCAGCGCAACGCTCTTCCCACGACAATATGTTTTTTCAAGAGTTAAAAAGATCGTCCATTGTGACCTCGCTGTGGACAATGCCATGATGTTTTCCTTCACCAAGTCCGAATGTCGTTACAAAAGTATGAACAAGAGGTTTCTTATTCTTGGTTTTCAAGTCAAACAGCCACATACGGTCACGCAGTTTCTTTTCATATTCTGCTGAAATATTGTATGCCCTCTGTGAAAATTTCATTTCACATAAGTGTATCATGCGGTCAGCTCTCTCAATTATCATATCTATCTGCGCACCCGGAAGTTCTTTCTTTGCGTCAGGATAACTTCGCCATGTGGATACCGAAGTTGCCATACCTGAAATACCGAGGGCATTCTTTATCTGCTGATGGTGTTCCATACAGATAATCTCGAATGTCAGCCCCTGCCATGCAGATATCCCACTTGAATCAAGATGATGTGTCCACCATGCGCTATCAAGCGAAAGATTTTTTTCTATGAATTTGAAATAGAAAAGTGTATAAAAATCAATGAGCCTATATATAGCCTCGTTCTTCTTATTCCCGAACTGAGAACGTTTGCCAATAAAACTACATTTTTCAAGGTTGCTTATTATACGGGTAAGGTTTGTGCCGTTCAGCCCGATGCTTTCCCCAATTTCCTTTCTTGTAAGACCGTTCTTGTGTTCCGACAGCAGACGCACTACCGATATATAGGTTTCGGCTACTGGAAATACCGCGTTATATAATTCGTCAAATTCCTTGCTCAGTGCTCCATCCTCTTCATAGCATAATCGATCTATATTCCTTGCAAGGCTTTCCCGCGGATCAATAAGATCAAGATAGAACGGTACTCCGCCGGTTACCATATAACATTGCAGCATCTCATATCTGTCCCATGTGGTGCGCCGTTTCTTAAGGTATTCCTCTGTCTCTTTCAGCGTGAAGGGTGCGAGATAAAGCCGGCGGGTTATCCTATTGTGCAGACCACCACGGTTTTGCAGAAGTTTATCAACCATCCAAGAGGTCGCCGAACCGGTGGCTACAAGCACGATATTGTATTGTCCGTTTGCCCAGCCGTTCCAGAAATTTTCTAATGCACTGACGAAATTGGATCGTTTGGAATCCATCCAGGGCATTTCATCGATGAATACAACTTTTTTTCTGTCAGATGGTAGAGATTCAAGATACTCCTCCAAGGCATCAAATGCCTCGAACCAGTCAGCGAACTCTGGATATTTCTTTTTAGAGTATTTCTTGAGTGCTTTTGAGAAACTTCGCAACTGTTCCCGTGTACGAAGGTTGTGACCTCCGACAAATTTAAAGTCAAACTTCCCTTCAAAGAATCTGTCGACAAGATAGGTCTTTCCTATTCGCCTTCGTCCACAGATAATCACAAACTCCGATTTGTCGGACTCTATACATCGCGTAAGTTCCTCGCATTCTCGCTGCCTCGCAATAAGATTTGGTGCCATAGTTCCTGAACTTTAAACGCAAAGATACTTAAATACGGGAAGACAATCAAACTATTGCACGAAAAACAATCTTTTAGCCACTCAAAAGCAATAAAAAAGTTGTTTTTTGCAAAACTCCAGACAATTTTCCCCTAGCAGATTCTATGACATATTTTTCGATGAAACACTACCGACCATTTTCTCGCTCCGAGTGCTTGCATATTAACTCGGAAAGTTGTTCCTTTGTCAAATCCATAAGTTTACTGTTTTTTTTAGATTTTTTGTTTTTTTGCTTTTACAAATCTAAAGAAATCCGTAGACTTTCTTTTTAGCTCAACTCAGACACACTTTTTGAAACAGTATCATTTTGCCACAATTATCACCTTTCCGAAGGTGTTTTATGAAGCGCATCGAAGTAAAATTCGTAATATTTCCCCGTCAGTTCGTTCAGAAAAAGTCTGTTTGTCCGCATGGATTTTTTTGCCGACACTTACTGCCGGAAGCGATCGGCAGCCCGTTGGAACACACGGCGGTATTCCTCGGCTTCGGGGAAGGCGGAGACCTTCTCTATCAAAGCGGGCACTTCCGCCGCCCGTTCATAATAGCAAGCGGTTGCCAGGTCGCACCACGCCAGCCAGAAAGCCTTGTCCGGTAAATCGGATTTTTCGGCCAGTTCCCGTATCCGCGGCATCTCGTAGACCTCGCCCACAATCCAAGGATTATGCTCATGCGTAATCTGTCCGGAAGTGTTGTTAATCAGGTGATCGCTCAACTGCGTGCGGAGAATGTGGCGGGCGTCCTCCCAATGTTTCCCGCCACCCACTTCGTCCGCATGCGTGGCACAGAACTCTAACCGTTCGGAATACAAATCCCAATATCCCAGCAAATCAAATACAACCCAGTATCGCTCCGCCACTTTCTCTTTCTCGGAAAGCAAACTGTAAAGCGAATCGCAAAACATGGGCATCTCCTGTTTCATCCCCGCCGCGCGGAACGTGCGGATAGCCTGCGGCATCTCCCGCTTCGTCAGAGCTCCGCCGTCAAACTTCGCACGCAGATAAACATACGAGGTCTTCTCCCGCAACCCCTGTTCCACCCTCGGTATGAAAAGATGCAGCGTATCCGCTCCCAGCACCCGGTGGCGCAGCGTAGCGTCGGGAGTCAACACCAGAAACGTCGGGTAACCGCTCACCTCATACTTCTTGGCAAATGCCCGTCCGTCTCCGTCCTCCACATTGATTTTATAGTTCACAAAATGCCTGTTGAAAAACGCCCCTGCCTCCGGTTTCGTGAATTCACTTTCGCTCATCCATTTGCAGGGACCGCACCACGAGGTGTAGGCATCGATAAACAACATTTTCTTCTGCGCCCGTGCCTCCTGCAACGCCTCTTCCAGCGTTCCTTCAAAAAAACGCACACCTTCCTGTGCCTGCACGCCCAATGCCATCACAAGGCACAGTGCGCTCCAAATCCATTTTTTCATATTCATCGTTTTAAAGCTCATTGTTTTACTTTCTGGTTCCTTTCTCCCCGGCCTTACCCACACAATTCCTCGACGGTTTTCCGGATAGCTTCCACGTTGTGAGGATTCTCGATGACCCGCCCTTTCTCGTCGAGAATGAGGAAATAGGGGAAACCGTTAATCTGGTATTTTTCGAGCATTTCCTGATAGCTTGCCTTGGGCAACACGTATTGCGGCCAGTGCACCTGTTTTTTCTCGATGGCGGCTTTCCATGCCTTCAGGTTTTCGTCACAGGAGACGCCAACGACCGCCAGACGTTCGGGATAGCGCTCCGCCAGTTCCTTGATAGGCCCGATTGCCATCATGCAAGGAGCGCACCATGTTGCCCAAAAGTCGACGATTACGATTTTCCCCGTCGGCACCACCTCCGTCAAACGACAGGGAAGGCCTTCCGTATCGTTCAGCGCCAGGTCTACCAGCGGGCGATACTTCGCCGTCTGCCGCGCATAGGCGCAATTCTGCTTGAAATCGGAAAAGCGTGCCGGGTCGGCAGGTACGGACTCGATGGCACGCTCCAAGCGCTCCACCTCATCGATGGTCAGGTTGTACCCCTGCCGCATCAGACGGTTGCCCAACCAGGCGGACACCGCTGAGCGGGGATGCGAGGCGATGAAGTCCCATGCGTGCTCCAGGCGATTCATGCCGTTTTCCGCCAATAGATGCCATTCGGTAAAATCCCGTTGAATCTCCCCGCCGGTAATCCGGAAGGAGGGCGACACGGCAGCCTGGTGCGGAATACTGTCGTAATGAGGCGTCTCCACTGTCATCTTCACGTTGTCGACAAACACGGGTGTGTAGGTCCAGCGGATTTGGGAAAAATCATCGCCGGACACGATGGAAAGGTTATTGATAATCAAGGTGCAGACCGTCGGCTTATCCACTTTGCCACGCAACTCGAAACGTCCCTTGCGCACCGTTGTTTCCGCCAGCGTCCGAGAAGGCAGTTTTTCCTCCGTCAACAAAGCCACGCTGACGCCATCCGGCATGCCGGCAATCCTACCACGAATCACAAAGCCCTCGGCTTGTGCCCGCATCAGCGGGCACAGCAGGGCACACATCACAAATACAATTAATTTTTTCATTCTTCCATGTATATTTTAACACCATATGTATGAAGCACGTCTACCAATGCTTCCATTTTTTTGATAATCAAAGGAGACGATTGGAATTGAGTATAAAATTCGTCTTTCGAGAGTGCAAAAATCCGTTCGATGAAGGCGGCTAGGTCATACTCTCTGGAAGTGGCAGAAATACTCCAGTCCCCAAGCTTTGCCAACAATCCCAATTCTTCAAATGTATGACCTGCATTCGTAATGATATAGCCATTGACATTATACCATTCATTGCTGTAACTGTAAAAGAGTTCCATATCCTTTGCCGGTAACAGAGAAACCTTTTCGGAAACCATCACTTGCAAAATCTCATTTTTCATCGCCTCCTTTTCTTCTTCCGTTTTTCCAACGACATCTCCGGTTCCGAACACCATACCTTGCAATTTGTTCTGACAGGCAGGATTTAAAAGGACATAATCGTCAATCCAGTTATAATATTCATCGAACATCACATATTTGAAATACTCCAGCCGATCAAGCAACAGAATCGCATTTGGCCAAAATATTTCCGAAATATTCGGCAAAATGTATTCTTCCACAAATTCAGCCGCCTTCTTACGCTTATCATGATTCGTATAATAGTGATAAGAAAAAGAATCCTGCGACCAAGCCGGTGTAGTCATGCCATATCCCAAAATTTGGTAGTTATAGACAGTCTCTCCTGTTAATGTTGTATTCTCACGTACTCCCAGCGTATCGGAAAAAAGCAGGTATATGCCGGTTCGGTCGTAAAACTCCCGCCGTAATACGCTTATCTCGTCCATCGCGCCCTCTTCGGGAGCCAGCCAATTACGCTCGGGAGCGCTGTTGTCCGGCCAATCTTCTTTGCTGCAAGCCCAGATGCTTGCAAACATCAATACGCCTAATATATACTTTTTCATCATATTTAGAATTTAAAGTGTTTCATAGCTTCTTTCATTACGGGGATTGTCAATCATTCCCGTATTTTTGTCTATTTCATCTTTTGGCAAAGGCAATACCCAGGCGGGATCATCCGTCGTCAGCGTAAAGCGACGGTGCCAGGTCATTCTCCCCTCTTGTCTGTTCATCACCACCCGCACGAGGTTAACTGGTTGTGCATATTTCGCCGCCACCCGGTAACGCCGGAGGTCGAACCAGCGGTGTCCTTCCATACAAAGTTCACGTTGCCGTTCCTGCCGGATAAAATCCACCAATTCCTTACCGCCGAGCGCATCTATCTTATCAGCATCTTCGGTGGCGTATGCCGTTTCGATACGGTTTCTCCTCAAGGTTTTCAATGCTTCGCGGGCAGAGGTTTCATCGTCATTGCAAGTTGCCGCTTCCGCCAGATTCAGGTAGGCTTCCGAAGTACGCATGATGAAAATATCGGACATCTCCGGCGTACTATAAGTATTTCCCTGAAGTTTCTTATAACGTAGCGTTCCCCCCTTTCTGGTCACATAATGTTGCAAACGCAAATCATGCCCGCCAACCGCATCATAGGCAGCGTATAATTCATCTGAAATCCGAAAATCATTGGCACTCTGCGAATTCTCCTTATCCAGCGACACACTTCCAAATATGGAAGTGCTTCCCATAGAGAAAATCAGTTCCGACAATTCAGGTCTCAGGAAAGATTCACCGCTAAAACCATTGAGATTCTCCAAGCGGGGACCGTTTTCAATCACCATTTCCGCATATTTCCGCGCATTGGCATAATCACACATGTAGAGATACACCCGGCTCATCAGCAAGCGGACAGAGTTAATATCGGCACGCCATTGAGACTTTCTCTTCACATCTTTCAGCAAGTTCTCCGCTTCCTCCAAATCTTCCAGAATCTGGTTGTAAATTTCCGCCACGGAATTGCGCCGGTAATCTAGGTCTTCCACATAATTACTCAGTTTCAGGGGCACGGCGGGGTCTTGCGAGGCGGTTGCCGCTTCGTAAGGCTTGCCGTAGAAATTAACCAGCATAAAATAATTGGCTGCCCGCAAGAAATGGCATTCTCCCTGAATACGGCGGATGTTCTGCAAGTCTTCTGTTGCTCCATTTTCAAAAGCAAGACTTTCATGCAAAATGATGTTGCAGGCATTGATATGCGCATACAAATGGTTGAAATCCGAACCGTCATCCCACGTACGCTGTCCCGCCGGATCTTCATACACCCGCAACTGCCAGGTATGATAGCCGTAAAGCACAAATGTCGCATCATTTTGGCCAAAATTCGTTTCGGCTGTTATCTGCTGCAATTCATCCGCCAATACATGAATCCACGGATAGTAAAAATTTCCTGTTGTCCCCTGCGACCACCAACCACCTTGAATATAAACCGGATTGAAGTAAGCATTCCCCAGCATCAGCTCGTCGAGGTCTTCCCAACTTTTCACATACGCCTTGTCCTGCGAGTATTCTTCGAGGAATCCCGAACAGCCGGTCAAGGCAAGTACACATAGTATGGTATATAATTTTCTCATATTCTGCTATTTTATTTGTTTTTCAATAAGACATCGAGTTTTTCCCGCAATTCCTGTTCCGAAAGGTCTACGCCGACAATGACCCCCGCTTTGTCCAACAAAAACATCTTCGGCACAGCAGTCACCCGATAGTTTTTTGCCACCGGACAATCCCACCCTTTCAAAGAGGAAACATGCAACCAAGGAAGCTCCAAATCGGCAATCGCCTTTGTCCATGCCTCTTTCTTTTCGTCCAAAGAGACGCCGTAAATCTCTAATCCGGCAGCGTGATAAGCGTCATAAAGGGCCTTCACTTCGGGAAATTTCTTGCGACACGGTCCGCACCACGAAGCCCAGAAGTCGACGATCACCCATTTGCCCCGCAAGTCGGACAGATTGCACGTTTTTCCCTGCGGGTCTGTCAAAGCGATTTCAGGAGCCGTACCGCCTATGCGAATCTGTTTCTCTGCCACCACTTTCTCCGCCAGTTCCTTGCCCATCCAGGAAACCTTCACCTCCGGCGACAACGCTTCACTCTGGCGCACCAATTCGTCAAAGGGATACTCCGTCCGCAACATCTCCGTCAGGAACAAGGCAGTCGTACATAAGTAAAGGTTGCTGTCAACCACGGGCACCATCGAAGCGTCGTATTTGGCAAGTTCCGCCTTTCCTATACCAAACATGGCACACATCATACGGCTTAACATATATTCATCGGTGCGGGCAAGCATCTCCTGCTCCGGACTGCCTTTCACCGCCAATGTCGTAGCTGTCGAATCATATTTGCTTGGAGCAAAATAAGCAACTATCGGCTGCGCATCTATAAATACTTCTGTTTGAAATTTTCCTACCTTCAGCGTATATCTGTCCATCCGCTCCAGACGACCTTTCAATTGAAATTTACCTTGCCGTATTTCAACGGAATCCACAGCTTTCGCGTCATTCCCCCTGCCTTTCATCAGATAAACCATCTCTCCTTCCCCCTCTTTCCATTCACCGGATATCTGCCAGGATTTTTCCGATTGGCAAGCCACTAAAAAAGCCACGACGACCATTGCCCATGTTATCATTATCGATTTCATGTTCCTTTTCATTAAAAAGTGATGTTCAACCCTATCGTGTATGTAGGACGCTCAGAAAGCTGGATGTCCGTAAAACCGCTCTGCACGGGAGTTTGTCCTTTCAACGCCTTGGCACTCCATACAAACGGATTGCTGGAGGAAAGCGACAACTCCAAACGCTGCAATTTCAAACGTTCGGCATCAAAGGAATAGGTCAAACCAATATTCGTACATTTCAGGTAATTGGCACTGACTACCCGATGATTGCTATAGTTATACATTTCCCATGAGGTGTTGGCAATTTCAGGCACTTTTCCTGATGTAGAACCTGACCAATGGAACAAACTTCCACTGGCGGTTCCGTCTGGCAAGAGTACGGGAATATCGGTCAACCGCTCGTCGCCCGCATGTTGCCAACGGTTCAGGAACGTTCTGTTCAAATTACTCTCGGGACGTATCCGTGCATAATTGTTGTCATACAAACGAAACAAACGGGTTTTTGCCCCCACGCTGTAACTGAATGCCGCATTCAAACGCCAGCGCTTGTAATTCACGGTTGTACTCAATCCGCCGAAAATCTTCGGTTCACGGCGTCCGGATACTTCCAACACTTTCGTAAACACGTCATATTTGGTAGCTCCATAGAGCGATTCTTTTTCTTCTTCCATCGTATCAAACATCGGCGTACCGTCTTCCGGATTCAAACCGAGGAATTTATAGGAATAGAATGAACTGATGGATTCTCCGTTAACCAATGCTGTTCCGTTCAAGAAATTCTCTTTCTCATACTGCTCCGCCGCCGGAGAAGAGTTTACTTCATTGTTGGCATGCGAGAAGGAGGTGGATATGTACCACCGTAAATCTTTTGTCTTAATCGGGCTGACCGTCAAGGAAACATCGTAACCGCTGTTGATGATTTCTCCACCGTTCACCACATAAGAGCGCATCCCGTTCACGCCGGAAATCTCTTTGTTCATATAGGCGTCCTGCGTTTTCTTGCGATAGTAGGAAGCCTCTACCATCAAGCGACGGCTGAACATGGAGAATTCGACACCCAAGTTGAGGGAACCGGTCTTTTCCCATTTCAGGGCAGGATTGGGATAGATGTCGATTGTCGATACGTATTCGCCGAAATGGCTGCTCGACGGTTGTTTGGCAATAATCAACATGGGCGACTGATTGTCAAGCATATTCCCCTGGTATCCCCAGGAGGCTTTCACCCGCAAATCCTCAAACCACTCCTGGTCACCCTTGAAATGTTCCGCCACATTGTAGTTGAAAGAAGCGGACCAGATGGGCAACAATTTGTCGTTGCTCTGCTCGCCGAATTTATTGGAACCGTCGTAACGCATGTTTCCGTTGATGGTGAAAAGATTACGGAAGCTATAGGAAACACTGCCGTACCAGGACAACATGTTGTTCAGATTATCCGTGATGGTCGGTGCATTTTCCCGCAACCAGGATTCATAGGAAGTGTAAACGCCTTGCTGCACCGTGATGAATTGTTTTCCGCGGTCGGGGTCATATCCGCGGCTTACATTTTTGTATGCGTCATATTTCGAGGAGTTGGTCTCCATACCGACGGAGGCATTGATGTTGTGCTGATTGTCCGTGCCGAAATATTTGTTGAAGTCGCCCTGCAGACGGAACATATAGGTTTTGGTTCGCATTACCTCCTTGGTCAGTTCTCCACCCACCGGCATAACGGAGGTATTATCGATATGTGCTCCATAATTGGCACGTCGAATGACTGCAGCATGGTAAGATTTTTCACCCCAATAGCCCTCGATGTCGGTGTTGTTGATACTATAGGAAAGGATAGCGCCGATTTTCAGCCAACTCCAAGGCTTGATGTCTACATTCGCACGCATGGTAACGGCGGAACTCTCCTGGCGCTTGCTACTATTATCCAGTTCATTCAGGATATTGTAGTCGTATCTGTCCGACTTTTGATAAAAACTGTAATTGCCGTTTTCATCGTAAGCCGGAATGGCACGGCTGGTGTTGTAGGCATAGTTAATGGGGGCAATCTCTTCCTGATAGTATTTCCGTTTGGAAGTGTTACCGTTCATATTGAACGAAGCCGCAAACCAGGGCGTGAAATTCATATCCAGATTCAAGGTAGCCGTATAGCGACGGTCTGAATTGGGCTTCACAACGTCGTCTTCCAGATTGACACCCACCGAAGAATAGTAGCGCACTTTGTCCGTACCGCCCGTCACGCTCAGCGTGTGCTGGGAAGAAAAAGCATCGTGCGTCAGCAACTTGAACCAATCGGTGTTCATATCGCCTAAATAAACCACCTGTTTTTGAAATTCATCGTAGGTAATCTGCCGATTATAGAAGTCCCATAGCAGTTTCTCATAGCCTACCCACGTCACACTGGAGGCATATTCATAGCCTGCTTCCACCAGTTCGCGCGACACGTTGAGGCGCTCCTTGGCGCTCATCAAGTCGATTTTCCGGTCGCTGTAACGGGGACGTAGTTTCAAGGTTCCCGTGCCCGAATAGGAAATCTGCGGCTCGCCGATGTGACCGCGCTTTGTGGTAATCACTATCACGCCATTGGCGGCTTTCGTTCCGTAAAGCGCCGTGGCGGAAGCATCCTTCAGCACGTCGATACGATCAATATCTTGCGGGTTCAAGCCCGAAATGGCATTACCGATGCGATTGATGTAATCGGGGTCGTTCAGCTCGTCCGGCGAAATCTGCACGGGATCCTGCACAATCACTCCATCGATGACCCACAGCGGCTCGCGATTACCAATCAGCGTGGAGGTTCCCCGGATACGGATGCGCGATACCACACCCGATTCGCCGGAGTTGGTCATCACCATCAGGTCGGGAATCTGCCCCTCCAGCATCTTGTCGATGGTCGTCATGCCGGGAATCATGATATCCTCCGCCTTCACCGAGGTCACGGCGCTGGTGTTTTTGCGGCGATCTACCACCTGGTAACCGGTCACCACCACCTCATCCATTTGTGTATTTTCTTCGCGCATCGTCACATTCACCTCTTTCTGTCCGGTATACGCCACCTCCTGCGTCTTCATACCGACACACGAAAATACCAGGGTCACTGCCACATCCGGATTGCTCATCGAGAAACTGAAGAATCCATTCGCATCCGTCGCTGTTCCTAGCATAGTACCTTTGACCAATACCGTAACCCCCGGAAGCGACTCTCCCTTTTTGTCCTTCACGATTCCCGACACCTTTATCATTTTCTTTTCCTCGGACTGGGACAGTTTTGCTTTTTCCTGCTCCACCTTGACCAGCATCACCACTTCATCCTCAAAACGACACTGGATGCCCTGCCCGTCAAATACCTGTTTCAGCACCTCGTCCACCCGCTTTTGACGCACGTCCAAATCGAAACGGGGGATTTCCCGGACGATTTCACTGCGATACATAAACCGGATGCCCGTCTGATTCTTTACCTCCTGCAAAAATTCTTCCACATTGCAATTCTTCAACTGCAAGGTCAGCACCTGATTCTGGGAATACGCCTCAGCGCGTACCTGAAGCAGCCAGACCAGCATCAAAAAACACAAAATTTTCATAACTCTGAAGATTTTTTGAGCCGAGCGTAAATTTCCTTTACTTTCTCCATTTTTTTTCATAGTTTTGTAAGTAAGTAATAATTAATACTGGTCGGATTTCTCCGACATTTTCTGAAACGGAAGAATTGGCCGATTCTTCCGTTTTATTTTGCATATATGAATATGGTCC
>CAMWQQ010000017.1 GCA_947176455.1 uncultured Odoribacter sp.
ATTTTACACCGTTGGCAGTCGTTTGTACGGCTTTGATTATACAACTTCCCGAGGCAAACTGTTGCTGGATTTCGGAGGGGACGACCGGATATTGGAGAACGGGCAACCCGTGACGGAGACGATTACGGCATTGTGGAATGAGCAATATAGGTTGGGAGGTGGAACTTTCGGGGATGTCTTCTACCTTGGTTTGTACGACCCGTCGAAACCGGCATCTTCTGCCGGACGCTTGGTGGGATACCGTGTGATAGACGATGCGAACGACATCCTTGTCGAGGAAATTCCGGGTTCTTCGCGGAGCGGTTTCTGTAAAATAACAAGTATTGCCTATAAAGAATAATGTGGTTGATTATGAAAGGATGTATTTTGGCTGTCGTTCTGGTATTGTTGTTCCAGCATGTTTTTTCGCAACGGCAGTTACCGGATGTCACCGTGGAAAATCTGGCGGGAGACCGATGCAGTGTAAGAGAAGTGATGAACGATTCGGTGCCGGTGGTGCTGGCTTTCTGGGCGACGACGTGCAAACCTTGCATTCAGGAGCTGGACGCCTTGAGCGAGAAGTTTGAGGACTGGAAAGAAATCTTGGATTTCAAGGTGGTGGCGGTAGCGACGGATGACAGCCGAACGGCACTGAAAGTGCGTCCGATGACCGAAGGACGGGATTGGCCTTTTGAGGTACTCTTGGACAAAAACCAGGAGCTGAAAAGGGCGATGAACGTGAGCAGTATTCCGTTTCTGTTTGTGTTGGACAAGACGGGCAAGGTGGTGCATTCCCATTGCGGGTACACGCCGGGAGCGGAAATGGAAGTGTTGAATGTCCTTGAAAAATGGAAACCATGAAAACGATAGGTTTGTCGGTATTGCTTTGTTTTTGTTTCCTGTCCCGTCATGCTGACGGGCAGGAACAAAAATACGGCATGCTTGCCGGAGGTTTTGAGACGAATACGATTTATTACATGAAAGACGCCCAAACGGGGGCTGTCCGTCCGGACGACCGTTTCGGGTCGAACAATTACTTGAATCTGGACTATTCGTGGCGGAAGTTTTCCATTGGGGTGCTGTTTGAAGGCTACTTGCCTGTTCTGCAGGGATTTTCGGGCGAACTGAAGGATTGCGGGATTGTCGGGAAGTATGTGGCTTTTGAGGACCGGGACTTGAAGCTTCGGGTGGGTGATTTCTACGAACAGTTCGGCAGTGGCATGGTGTTCAGGGCATACGAGGAGCGTGCGCTGGGGTTGAATACTTCGATGGAAGGAGTTCGCTTGTTCTATTCGTTCCGGGACAAAATAAGCGTCAAAGGCATTTACGGGCGTCCGCGGAGGTTTATGGAACATGCGGCGTCTTTGGTGCGGGGCGGGGATGTGCAGGTGAATATCGGCAATCTGTTCGACTGGACACAGACGAGGCTTGCCGTAGAGGGCAGTTTTGTTAACCGTTACGAAGAGTATGTGGGCAACCGGGACATCGAATCGAACGTGAATGCCCATTCCGTGCGGTTGGCGGTGGAGCATGCCGGATTCTCCCTGAGGGGGGAGTATGTCGGAAAGTCAAAGGACCCTGCCTTGTATAATTTTTATGACATGAAAAAGGGGCGGGGAGTGTTGTTGGAAGCCGGATATGCCCGGAAAGGCATGGGAATCCAGGTGAATTTCCGCAGTCTGGAGCGGATGGTGTTCCGTTCTTCCCGGGAGGCTACCGGGCTGGAGGAGGCGTTGAATTACCTGCCTGCATTGACTCGGCAACATACGTATGCCTTGGCGAATCTGTATGCTTATGCCACTCAGGGCAATGGGGAGACGGGCGGTCAGGTGGATTTTTATTATCATTTCCGGAAACGGACGGCGTTGGGCGGAAAGTACGGCTGGAAATTACAGGCGAACTTTTCGACTTACTATTATCCGAAAGACGGTTTTTGCAGTATAGGGAAGGAGTTGTTGTACCGGGACGTGAATGTGGATGTGACGAAGAAATGGAGTCCTGCGTGGAAAACCGTGTTCTTTTATAGTTTGCAGGACTTCAATCCGTCGGTGTGGGGGAAGTCGGGCGACAGCTATCATTCGCATATCGTGGTGGCGGATGCTACTTACGCATGGCGCAACCGTTATTCGTTGCGTCTGGAGGGGCAACATTTGTGGACGAAGCAGCACGAAGGCAATTGGGTGGCTTTGTCGGCGGAACTGGGAATTGCTCCGGCATGGAGTTTTTTTGCGACGGATATGTACAATTATGGTCAGACGGACATTCATTATTATAACGGTGGCTTGAGTTATTCCCGCTCGCGGACGAGAGTGGCACTGCAATACGGACGAAACCGTTCAGGTATTCAATGTGCGGGTGGAGTGTGTCGGGAGATGCCGGCATATACGGGATTCAATCTGACATTAACTTCTTCGTTTTAAGTCATTAAAAATAACAGTATGATGAAAAAGTATTTATTGGGTTTATGGTGTCTGCTGGTAGTCGGTATGGCTGCCTGTTCGGACAGTGGAGAAAAAAAAGATTTGCAGTTGAATGCGAATCGGGATAAAATCTTGGCGGACGGCTTGGATGAGGTGCATTTTACGGTGATTTCCGGCGGAAAGGACGTGACTGCGACGGCGGTGGTCAAGGAACAGGTTTCCGGTGCGGTGTTGACAAACGGAGTGTTTGCGACCTCGGTTGCCGGAACGTATTCTTTTGTGGCGGAATATGACGGGATGCGCTCGGAAGCAGTGACCGTGGTGGCGGAAGCCGGTACGGGATTCAAGAAGAATGCCTTGGTGATGAAGTTTACGGCTATCGGATGTCATTTTTGTCCGCTGGCTACGCATGCCATTTCGAAGGCGGAAGAAGATGCGCCGGGACGGGTGTGTTCGGTTTCCATTTACGGGACTTTGGGAACCATGAAAGATTTCATGGTGGACGAGTATATCGAATCTTTCCAGAAACAGTTTCGGTTCGGG
Organism: uncultured Odoribacter sp.; assembly: GCA_947176455.1. Taxonomy (GTDB): domain Bacteria; phylum Bacteroidota; class Bacteroidia; order Bacteroidales; family Marinifilaceae; genus Odoribacter. The sequence goes on from CAMWQQ010000017.1 coordinate 2,943, forward strand.
ACCAATTATCCGACCGTGGTGATTGACCATGCGGACAAGTGGAATTACAACGAAGGCATTGCCGGAATGGCTTTTGCCAAAGCATTGAATGCGGCCGGCAAGGTGGGCATCGCCCTGGACACCGAATTGGACGGGGATAATTTGAAAGTGGAGGTCAAGGTGAAAGGCAGCGAGGAAATCAATTATGCGACCAATCTGGTCGTGGCGGTGTTGGAAAATGACCTGTATGCCGTGCAGACCGGAGCGGAAACCGAGGCGGATAACTGGCATCACCATGTGGTTCGGCATTACTTGACGGATTTGTACGGAAGCGAATACCGGATAGAAAAGGGAACATTGAATGCCACAGAGGATTATGTGAAGACGTTCACTTATACCGTGCCGTCGGATTTTAAGAAAGAGAATCTGGAGGTAGTGGCTTATTTGTTGAAGAGTACGGATAAATCGGCGGTCAATTGCCGGAAAGTGTCAGTAGGTAAAAAGGCGGATTATGAAAAGTTATAAGTTTTTGAGGCAATTGTGTGGCGTCTTGTTGACGTGCAGTTGCCTGTTCGTGGCTTGTTCAGAGGAAGGCGACGAGCCGGCTCTCCGGATTCCGTTCCGGGTGTCCGAGACGCTTGTCGAAACGGATGCGATAGGGGATACTCACAAGATATTCGTGGAGGCGGAAGAGGAATGGCGTTTCGAGGGCATGACGGCTTGGTGCCGGGTGGACAAGGAACGGGGAACGGGTTCGGATTCCGTGACGGTGACGGTGGACGAACTGGTGTTCCGTGACGGACGGAGTTGCGAGTTGACGGTGCTGGAGACGGGAGGGGAATCCCGCAAGATTGTCGTGAAGCAGAACGGAGCCTTGCAGGATTATGTGTATCGCTTGCCGGTGGTGTTTCATGTCTTGTATCAGGATGCCGACGACATTAACCAAAATATTCATGAGAATTTTTTGAAAGATATTCTGCCTTATTGCAGCGAATTGTTTCGGCAAGGACACAACGGACTGGACATGGGAGTTGAGTTTTATATGGCAACTACCGGTCCGGACGGGAAGTTACTGGAGGAACCCGGCATTGACCGGATGCAATGGGCGAAGTCGGGAGTCAGTGCCCGTGATTTCATACGGAGTACCGCAGCGGAGGATTTGGCATTATTGTGGAATCCGAACGAGTATGTGAACATTGTGGTCTTTCCTTTTCTGGAGAACACCGGTTTGAGCGGTATATCGACAATGCCGTACACGGTTGCGGAGAACGGTTTGAAGGGACTGGTTGCGGGGGATATGTATTTTAATCGTCCACCAGGCAAGATGTGTTGCGTGGTTTTGAATACGCAGTATGCCATTCGTCCGAAAGCGAAACAGGTTGTCGCACATGAATTAGGGCATTTTCTGGGCTTGTTTCACGTATTCTCGGAAACGAATGTGTTGGAGACGGATTATTGTGCGGATACCCCGAATTATAACCGGGAGGCTTATATGAAGGAGAGTCAGGCAATCATCGCATCGGAAGGACTAGATAGCGAACGTCTGTATGAACGGAAAGGAGACGGCGGTGTGACGTTCGTTGCGCGCAATGTCATGGATTACGACTACACTTATCATGACGAGTTTACTGCCGACCAATATCAGCGAATCAGGCATGTGCTGGAAAATAGTCCGTTGATTCCGGGCATTAAAAAGAACAGATGATCGCTCATTTTTTCTTTGTCATCGTTGCGTCTTTTTTGGCGCAACGATTTTTTTGCTGTTTGAAATATTAAAAATTCTGATAGCCGCCATTTTTTTCTGCTTTTTGTTATATATTTGCATCCCCAATACCCTCTTTAAACCAAAGGGGGTGGGATTGTATAAGACAAATAAAGAGGACAACAGCTGTAAAAAACAGTGATTATGAGACAACTGCATTTTAAACTTATCGGAAATTCCGCATGTTGGCGGAAAGGTATGGTTCATGTGCGAAGGACTTCTGCTTGCGTGGCAATCGTATTGGGTGGCTTGCTGGCAGGATGTTCCGACAAGGATATGCCGGATGAGATGAAAGATGTAAAGGAAGCCTTTGGCAAGGAATCTGGAAAAGTAACGTTGAAATTGATTAGTGGCGCATCCCAGCAGGAACGCGTAAAGAGTCTGAGGAAGACCCGGACAATCCTTAACAAGGAGGCGCTCACCTATGTGGCGACGATTGGAAATCCGACGTTTCAGGAAGCCAATAAGAAATGGTCGGCAAGTGCGATTGCCATTGATAATGCGAAAAATCGGGTGTACATCACGTGGCATTCCGACCGTCAGGCTACAAACGAGGCTGCCACATGGGGCGGTGCGCTTGATGTTTGCGACATTACGGACGAAGACCATCCGGTGATGAGGGGAATGGCTGTCAGCCCGGATATGAAATTCAATCATGTGCTGATTCACGGCAACCAGCTATTCTTGAGTGCAACGAGTAATCAGAACGCCGGGGCTGTCGGTCGGTTGACGTTGTCTAATGGAGATGTTCCGGCAAATGTCGAGACCATTGACCGGATCGGTTTTCCGGGAACCTCTGCGAATGCGGTTGCCGTCTACGGTGATAATCTGATTGCCGTTTCAGGGCATGCGAAAGGCACGTACGCTACGTTTGCACCGAATGTGGATCCCCGTCCTTATTATTATGGCAAGAAGGACTCCGTGCAACCGATCACCCCTTTGTATGAACCGATGGCAGAGTTCGGTGGCAAGTTTGTGGCTACCGATGAACATAACGAGGTGTACGTCTTGCATAATACGACCGGTGAAAATGCGGAGATCATAAAGGTGACCGGTGGAGAGACGATTAAACTGGATGCCGCCCTGAAATCCAGCGACAAGGTCGGGGAGAGTTACGATGAGGTGACCGGCGAATGGATTCTCGGCAACAACAAGTCCGATTTCTACGGCAAGCATACCTTTGTCGTGTATGGCGGTTATGCTTACGTGGCGTGTGGCAGAAATGGCTTGCGCGTCTATGATTTGAAAACGGGAGATACCACTTGGACCAACAAGACCTATACTGTCGGGGTTTGTACCGACGGTGAATATCTTTATGCCGTGACGGGTGCAGGATTGCGAATTTATCGGATGAAGAAGGAGGGTAAACTGGGACTGATTGCTTTCGAGGTGGAAAATTATGACGAGAAAGGTACCGGTGCTCCGATTTGGACGTGGGACCAGGATGTGGAGGATAATAAAAATGCGGCGGCAACGGGAACGGAGAAACGTCATTCACCGAACTACGTTGCTGTGAACGTGCATGAAGACGGTAGTACCTATATTTATATCGCCTACGGACAGAGCGGTGTTCGCGTGTATAAGTTTACGCCTTCAGACTTTTTAGTGGAATTGGAACCGTACACGGGAATCCCTTTGGAACCGGAATTCGGATTGTAATATAAAAATATTTATGGATATGAAACGCAATGTATTGTATCGTGCCGTATGCGTGTACATCAGTATACTGCTCGGACTGACCGCTTGTGTGGATGATGAGATTCGTCCTTTCGACGATGTACCGGAGGGAGAGACCATCATCGATGCCAGAGTGAATTTCAAAGCCCTGACGCCGGCATTGGCAACCCGTGCCGTTGCGGGGGATGCCATCAAGGAAATCGAGACGCTGTGGGTGTTGGCGTATGATGCGAGTGGGGAGCTGAAACATATCTTCACAGGAGATGATTTGTTGAACAAACAGACCGACTATGTGAACCATAGCGAAGAGAATGTCGCCGAGAGTAAAACCCCTCAGGTGAAGTTTCAGTTGAAGATTCCTTACGGAGTTTACCGTATGTATGCGGTGGCTAACGTGAATCTTTCTCAATATGAGCCGGAAATCAAGACCATCGCTGGACTGAAAGGAATTGCTTTCAAGTGGAGTAATGACGTGGCGAAAAATAACCAGATGTTCGGATATTTCACCCCGGAAGGCGTGTTGTCCGATGATACGGAGACGATTCGGATTGACCGGAGGGGGGCGGTGTTCCAGGCAAGAATTCGCCGGCTTGCTTCAAAAGTGACCGTGGCGTTCGACGGTACGATGTTGCATGATGGCGTGTACGTGTATATCAAATCTGCCGAAATCAGGGATATTCCGACGTCTTGCCTTTTGGGAAACGCGAACAGTGTGACGAGCGAAGAAGGGCTGATGGAAATCGGAGATACGATTCAATATGCCAAGCCCGGAACTGCGTACAATGAATCCTATCCGGTGCGTATCACGAAGGGACGTCCGTATTATCCGTGCAATGATGCTTATGAAAAGAATTTCCACGGCGAAACGGAACGGGCGTTGTTCTTTTACGAGAATATGCAGGGTACAGGCAAAGACAAAAAACAGAATCCTGCAGAGATGGGGAAAAAGGTGAAAGGCGATAAAGGGTATAAGGACGACAAGCCGTATGGAACCTACATCGAGGTGAAAGCCTATTACATTTCCAAAAATCCGGATAAAATGGGCATGGGGGAAATCATTTACCGCTTTATGCTCGGAAAGGACATCATCCAGGATTTCAATGCGGAGCGCAATCACCATTACAAGTTGACGTTGAAATTCAAGAATTACGCCAATGACGTGGACTGGCATATCGAGTACGAGGAAAAGAAACCGGAGATTTTCGTGCCCGATGTGTATTACATTTCTCCCCTTTACAACCATTCCATGATGTTGCCGATCAAGGTGAATGCCGGTGACTATACGTTGGTGAAATTGGAGGCGCAAATCGACACCAATTCATGGGCGCCTTGGCAGGGAGCGAATAAGGATTATTATTATCAAATGGACCCGTATAAAACAAAGGGGGTATTGAAGAATCACACCGGTTTTCTGTCTTTGAGAAGAAATACCGACAGAATATTTGCGGGACCCAGAGAGACTCTGTATGCGTATAGTAACAATTATATGGATGAGGATCTTAGGACATATTATAACAATAACCAGCAGGGTTCTCGGGTATATTATAATGGGACGGTGACAGAAGGAGAAAGCGGAACGGAGGCGGATGGCAAATACATTGCCAGGAAAGGAGAAGAGGAGAATGTATGGAATTTCCAGTTGCCGATGTACACCCGTGCCAAGCAGTTGATTATTAAAAGTGGTTATACGGGCAGCAATCCGTATGAACTTTATCAGCGTCGGTCGGTGGTGAAGTTCACGGCAACCTTGAAAGCGCCGGATGGCACGATAGAGACGATTTCCAAGCGTTGCCCCGTTGTGCAGGAACGGCGGATGGTCAATCCGACGGGGATTTGGAGAAAACATGACAATGCTAAATCCTTTCATGTGGAATTGAAATGTTTGAATGCTTCTGAGTCTGCTTTTATTCCGTTTACTTCCGAGGGGAAATGGAGGGCTTTCCGTCTCGTGGGAGACGCCGCCGTGAGTGTAACTGGTGCGAATATGGTTAAGGATACGGTTTGGGGTAGCACGGGTTCCCATGTTGATTTCAACATCAATTTCAGCGGGGCGATTGGAGCAAAAGAGAACCGTTTTGCCATCATTCAGGTGGATTACCACGATTATAGTTGCCAGCATCTGATTTTCGTCCGTCAGGGCGAAGAGCCGGTGGCGATGGTAAATGGAGGTGTCAGGTGGTACACGTGGAATATGCGTACCCGAAGTGAATTTGCCACCTCTCCTTGCGAAGAGGGGTCGTTGTTCAGATGGGGAACGGACGATCCGATAGATGTGACGAGTAATTTTGATGACGGTTTCCAACCGAATGCGTCCACCAAATTCAGCATAGCAGGGGGGGGAACGAAAACATGGGACAACATAACGCGAGCTACGGGTGCGAATTTTTCTCTTCCGACTTTGGGCAATAATATTCGTGTTGCCAATTATGATGACTTTTACGCGCTTTACAAGGTAGAAAACGGATTGGACAACGGCTATGGCGTGCTTTACGGCAATGAGGCGACGGAAACACAAGGAGAGGAAAAGGGCGCATACGGCTATACCCGTTATAGCGATCCGAAGTACGGTATGCGCGGATGTTTCGTTTACGATATCCGTGATGGAAAGCACATCTTCTTCCCGATTGGTGCTTCGGGATACGGTCGCCGTCAACACAACAGCGGGGGCAAAAAGGCAGTGCTCAGATATGGAGGACCTACTGTGGCTCTCGGTACGAATACCTCTGAAAAAGCTCCCCTTTTGTGGGATTTGTATCGGCGCAAGGGAGCCATTTATTGGCTGAGAACCTGTGTAAAAGGGTATAAGGGGAATAAAACCGATGGTTGGGACTTCAACTATTTCTCCTTTGACTTCAACCTTATTGACAAGAAGGAGTGGAATGGTAACGACGGCAAGGAGGAAAATGCGACCAATACTTTAGATGCGGCCTTCCTTCGTGCGGTGAGAATCGATTAAGAGAGCGAAAGGTATTGTTTTAAAGTTGGACATCAGGAGAAAGCATTTTTATTAAAATGATTTCTCCTGTATTCGGTAAAAGGAGAGTAAGTCGCTTGAGCGAGAAAATGGTGTGGAACAGCAAGGATGTTGAGAATTATAAGAAATATTAATTGGAAGAACGTAAAGTTTGCATGGTGCATGCTATGTATACTGTGGCCGGGATGTGTCTTTTCTCAGACGCAGGAGGAAAGTGAACGCCTGTTGCAGCAGTTTGAGGAACGGTTTGTCGAATTGGATTCCTTGATTTTTCCCGAGCGGGATTCGTTGCCGTTGATTCCGGGAATGCGTAATGACCATTTCCTGAATACGTTTCTTCCGGAAAGGGCGCCACTCGTTGGAGTTGCATACGATTCTGCATTGATGAACTATGTCAACCAGCAAATCAAGGCGCTGAAGAGCAAGACGGGCTTGTCGCTTGCCGGGCAGGCTTATTATCGTCCTGACCATGCTTTCGGATTGGATGAGGACGATTCGGAATCTCGTTACAACGGAAAAATACAGACTGAACTTCGCTGGAATTTCCTGAAAAGTTCGCTGATTAAACGGAAACAGCGCATTCAGGAGATTTACTTGAAAGGCGAAATGGACCATGTGTCGAATCAGAAGGACCACATCGGTTCGCTTATTTATCGTTCCAAGGAGTATTTCCGCTCCATGCACGACAGCCTGCTTGCAGGTGTCCTGCAGCACCGGGTGCACAATCTGGTGATGTTGAGCGAAGCCCACAATTATTTGTTGCTGAACGAGAATGTCAGTAGCGACGAATTGCTAAAGATATTGAACGAGCGGGCGGAAGCCGAGCGGGTGCTGGTCATGCTGGTGGGCGACTGGCCGGAAACGCACGACTTGGCTCATCCGGAAGCCTGGTCGGTGGAGATTGATACGGTAGAGCTTATCCAGTATATCCGCACCACCCAGACCGATTTGCGACTGATGCGCCTGCGCAGCAAGATGCTGGAACAGCAGGAGCAGAATACGAACTATTGGCAGGACATCACCTTGACGCCTTTTGTGCGTTATTCCTATTATACGCGTCCTCATACGTCGAATGCCTCGAACGTGGACATTGGCGTGTCCTTTTCGTTTCCTTTGTCGGGCGAGTCGGGACAGCGGAAGAAGACCATCCGTGCCGAACGCGAGTTGCTGGAGGCGGAGGGTGCGCAGGTTTCCCAGCAAATCATCGACCGGATTCGTTTTATCTCCGGGGAGGTTAACCGTCTCAATCGGTCACTGGAAGGAGAATACCGGCGCATCTATGAGCTGAAGAGATATCTGGCGGAACGGACGGAGGCTTATCGCAACCGTATCGGAGAGTATAGCCTGTTGGCACGTGCCAAGGAATACAATATTTATTTGAGTTGCATAGAAAAACTGATAGGATTTCAATACCAACGAGATTGCTATATCATGGATTTGCAGGGATTGCTGGCGGATATATCCATTTTATGGTATTGCAGGGAAAGGCCGTTGAATAATACGATTCAGAACTGATGAAAAATTTTACTTATCACTCTACGGAAGAGAAGGAGAATATCGAGGCGATACTCCGACAGCGCAAGCGCAAGCTGAACCGCCAGCAAATTCTGGCGGGTACGATTTTGGGGATGATTGTGCTGGTGCTGGCGTTGTATTTCGGGTATTATGTCATGTATACGGAATATGACGGCTATATGCACGTGGACGAGAACCGGGTGCGCACGCCTTTTGACATTTATTTGGACAGCGTGTATGTGAAGACGGGCGACATCGTTGCTCCGGGTGATACGCTTTATTCCTATTATATGTTGGATATGCTGGTACAGTCGGCAGACCCGAACAATGAACCGGGTATTGTTGCCCGTTACCGTGACATATCGTTGCGTTATGAGACCACCGGACAGCAGATAAAAGTGTTGCGGGTGCGAATTGAGGAATTGAAAAAGCAGATAGAGATAGAGGTGCACAACATCCGTTTCGGTCTCAGCAGCAATGCCCACAAACTTGACCTGGAGCGGGAGCTGAAGGAGTCGGAAGTGAGACTGCAGGCGTTGTATCATGAATTGGGCGTACTCAAGCGTATGAAACGGGAGACGAGTCCGGTGCTGGGACGTGCGAAGGATGTACGTACCGACACCACCTTGCGGGCACAGATCTACGATAATGTCCGTTCCGAGTCTTTGCGGGGCGCCATCGCTTACCGTCTGGCGGGTGATTCATCGATTATTACGCAGGTCAATGCTCCCGACCGGATGATCCTTTTCGAGAAGGAGGAAATTTTGACGAAACAGCATTTGAATCTGGAGGGGAATAATCTGCAAGTCGTGGCTTATGTGCCCGTTGACCAGATTAACCGAATCACCAACGATTCGCGTGCGGAGGTGATCATCAGCGATGACATCGTTCTGGGCGCCCACGTGGCGGTGTTGGGTATGCGTACGGAGATGATTCCGGAACACTTGCGGAGTTATTTTAACAAACGCAATACGGTATTGATTGCCATATTCAACTTGGATTCCGGACAGACGGTTCCTTTCTGGAGCATGACGTCGGGATTGCCGGTAAAGGTGCGTGTCCGCAATTCCGACACCTGGTTCCGCAAATCTACCCCCGAGGATTACCTGTGGTTTACCACCGGCAAAGGTGTCCAGACCCCTAAAAAACTGAAGAGATGAACGAGAAGTATACCATCATAAAGAATGCCAATCGTCGACGCATATTGGTCGTCAACGATGTCGTGGATGTAGACCGGACACCGGAGTTGTCGTTTGAGGATTTCGATGCGATCTTCATCAATGTGATTTCGAGCTTGACGGACCGCAATATGCTGGCTATCCGGCTGGCTTCGCCCTTGTTGTCCGAGAAATGCCGTTTCAAGCCCTGCTATGTGACACGACGTCTGATGGGCTGGATCGGTAAGGCGGAAGTCATCGTGGACGGGTATGCCACCGTACCGACCGATGAGAACATGGCGCAGGGCATCGAGGATATTTACGCCAATATGCGGCGCATCAACTTCCTGCTCGGTACGGAACCGGTAATCACGCACGCCGAGGAGATTTTCCGTTTGTGCCGATATGCCATTTCGCGCGGACAGTTCACGTTTTCATCGGAGCCTACGCCGGGATTGAGCCTGGGGTATATGTCGCTCTATTATTATACGCTTTGGTTCGAGGGACAGGAGAACCTGCAGATGGAGGAACGCCATTTCTTCCATGCGCAGTTGCTGAAGTTGGGATATATTCGCCGGACAAGGTTTATTGACAAGATACATGTATGTCCGGTGTGTCGTCGAAGTCACCAGTTGTTCTTTGAGTGTTGCCCCAAGTGCGGTAGCTCAGACATTCGCGAGGAACCGGTGCTTCACCATTTCCGTTGCGCCAACGTGTCGCCGGAATCTTCCTATGCCTGGGACGGCGAGTTGCGCTGCCCCAAGTGCAAGCACATGTTGAGGCACATCGGCGTGGACTACGACAAGCCGTCGTCCATATACACCTGCAACGCGTGCGACGAGACCTTCATGTACCCCGATATGCGGGTGTTGTGTCCCACCAACCGGCAGACGTGGACAACCGACGACTTGCTACCGATTGACGTGGAAGAATATGAATTTACGCCGGAAGGCATCAAGGCGTTTGCCAACTACGACATCCGCTATACGCTCAGCCAGGTGGGATTCTACGGTTATTCGTCCATGCGCGACTTCTTGGACTATCTGCGTTTGTTCTCCCAACCGGACAATGAACGCTCGGACTTGTTTATCGTGGCGCGTTTCTATGTGTTCGATCCCGCGCTCGACAATATCGTGACGCAAGAGGTTACTCCGCCCGTGGTACAGGAGATGAGCCGTTTCGTCAATTACAAGAATGCCATGTGGGGTAACAACTATTATTTCCTTTGTCGCGCACCCGAAGGGCAGCTTGCCCGGTTGCAAAACCAGATGGAATATGAGTTGAAAGCCGAATTGGACGATTATCAGCAGATGCACGAGGGATTCCAGTTTGAACTCGTCGACACGTATATTTATCACCCCGGCGATGATGTGGAAAGCTTCATTCGCCGTATAGAAGAAGACAGACGTTAACCCGTAAAAGCCGAAAAACCGTATGCTGGATTTCGCATTCGATATGATAGACGGCGTGGTTGCCTGCTTTGCCAACAATTTCTCCTGGAAGTTGTTGTTGGGAACGTATTGGTTTCTGTTTTTTATCGAATTTCCGCGTTATTATCTGCTGGATATCATCGCGAGCATCCGTTACGGCATTACGTGGCGACGGCGGCACAACCGGGAAGCCATTGCCCGGCGCATGCTTTATATCGAAAAACCATTGGTTTCCGTGCTGTCTCCGGGGAAGAACGAAGGGGAGAACATCTACAAGCTGGTGAAATCGCTGAAGGAGCAGACCTACCAGAATTTTGAGATTATCATTATCGATGACGGTTCGGATGATGCGACCCCTCAGATTTGCTACGATTTGCAACGAAGGGGGTATATCGACAAGTTTTTCCGGATGCGCGAACGCGGTGGCAAGGCGGCGGCTGCGAATTACGCCGTGTCGCATGCTAGAGGCAAATACATCGTCCATCTGGATGCCGATAGCAGCCTTGACCGCGATGCCATAGAAAAGATATTGTTGCCTTTCTACTATGACCGCAACATCAAGGGTGTAGGAGGATGCGTGAAGGTGCGCAACACCTACGACTCTATTTGTACGGCTCTTCAGGCGCAGGAGTATCTGCGAACCATTCAGGTGGGACGTATGGTGACCGATATGCTTGGCATTTACCATATTATTTCCGGAGCTTTCGGGGCTTTTGAAACGGATACCATTCGCCAGGTGGGCGGTTGGGATATCGGTCCGGGACTGGACGGTGACATCACGCAGAAGATACGCAAGGCGGGTTACAAGGTGCATTTTGCCGAAAATGCCATCTGCATGACCAGCGTGCCCAAGACTTGGTACGCCCTTTTCCGTCAGCGCAAGCGCTGGTCCAAATCGCTGGTGCGTTTTCGCATCCGCAAACACAAGGACATGCTGTGGTCCGACCGGAATTTTTCATTTTTGAACATGCTTTCCAATATGGAAAACATCGTATATGACTTTGGACTCAACTACGTATGGTTTTTCTACCTTCTCACGTTGGTGTTCGGCAATGTGGACCGGTTGATGGAGATTGTCATCGTCGGCTGGCTGATTCGCTTCACCTTCTCGGCTGTCGCTTTCGTTGTGATTCAATGCGTGTCCGAGCGTTCGAAGGAGGAAAGGCCGTTGGGCGCTCTCCTGTTCCTGCACACGTTTTACATGGGCTATTTCTTGCGTATCGCAAGGCTTGT
>CAMWQQ010000018.1 GCA_947176455.1 uncultured Odoribacter sp.
GCTTTCCACCCGGGTCGTGGATATGTTCGCACCGATAGGCAAGGGGCAACGCGGTTTGATTGTTGCCCAGCCCAAGACGGGTAAAACCGTCTTGTTGAAAGAGATTGCAAACGCCATTGCCGCCAATCATCCGGAAGTTTACTTGATCATCCTGTTGATAGACGAACGTCCCGAGGAGGTGACGGATATGGCTCGTAGCGTGAGGGCGGAAGTGATTTCTTCCACTTTCGACGAACCGGCGGAACGCCATGTGAAGGTTGCCAATATCGTGCTGGAGAAGGCGAAGCGAATGGTGGAATGCGGACACGACGTGGTCATCCTGTTGGATTCCATCACCCGTCTGGCGCGGGCTTACAATACGGTATCCCCGGCTTCCGGCAAGGTATTGTCCGGAGGTGTTGATGCGAATGCCTTGCACAAACCCAAACGCTTTTTCGGTGCGGCGCGCAACATCGAGGGGGGCGGTTCACTGACCATATTGGCGACAGCTTTGACGGAAACCGGCTCGAAAATGGATGATGTCATTTTCGAGGAGTTCAAGGGAACGGGTAATATGGAGTTGCAGCTTGACCGCAAGCTGTCGAACAAGCGGATTTATCCGGCGGTGGACATTACCGCTTCCAGTACGCGGCGTGAAGACCTGTTGCTGGAGGATTATACGTTGAACCGAATTTGGATTTTGCGGAATTATTTGACGGATATGAATTCCGTTGAGGCGATGCAGTTCGTGAAAGACCGCTTGGAGAAGACCAACTCGAACGAGGAGTTTTTGATTTCAATGAATGACAAATGATATGAAACAGGCTTTGTTGTGGTCCGGTGTCTTGACCGGAATGGGATGTATGCAGGCGAACGCCGCAGTTCCGGCAAAAGAAAAGAAGGTCCCGAATGTCGTGTTTATCATTGCCGACGACCTGGGATACGGTGATTTAAGTTGTTATGGACAGGAAAAGTTCCAGACGCCCAACATCGACCGTCTGGCTGCGGAGGGAATGCGTTTCACCCAGTGCTATTCAGGTACGACGGTCAGTGCGCCTTCGAGGGCTTGCCTGATGACCGGCTTGCATTCGGGACATGCGCCGATTCGTGGCAACAAGGAGGTGCAACCGGAAGGGCAGATGTCTTTGCCTGCCGGTATCCCGTCTATTTTTCAGGTATTCAAGAACGCCGGGTATGTGACCGGATGTTTCGGCAAGTGGGGATTGGGCGCTCCGGGTGCGGAAGGAGAGCCGGGCAAGCAGGGGGTAGACCACTTTTTCGGTTACAACTGCCAGTTGCTCGCCCACAATTATTATGCGGACCATCTTTGGGAGAACGAGAAGCGGGTGGAGTTGACGGATAACGACAATGGCGCCTACGGAACCTATACCCAGGATTTGATACAGGAAAAAGGATTGCAATTTTTAGAAAACAACAAGGACAACCCTTTCTTTTTGTTTTTGCCTTATGTGTTGCCTCATGCGGAACTGATTGTTCCGGAGGACAGCATCATCCAGAAATTCCGGGGCAAATATCCGGAAGTGCCTTTCAACGGCTGTGATTCCGGTCCGGCATTCCGGAAAGGCGGATATTGCTCCCAGAAAGAACCCCATGCGACTTTCGCCGCTATGATTTACCGTCTGGACGTATATGTCGGACAGGTGGTGGCGAAGTTGAAGGAATTGGGGTTGTATGACAACACGATACTTGTGTTCTGTAGTGACAACGGTCCCCATATGGAAGGCGGTGCCGACCCGGATTTCTTTAACAGCAACGGGATTTATCGGGGCTACAAGCGGGATGTCTATGAAGGAGGCATCCGGGTGCCTTTTATCGTGGTTTGGCCGGGCGTGGTTCAGCAGGGAGAGACCGACTTCATGTGTTCTTTCTGGGATATGTTGCCCACTTTCGCTCAGTTGACCGGAGTGAAAATGAAGGACCGGGTGGACGGAATCAGTCTGATGCCTTTGCTGACCGGAAAAGGAAAGCAGCAGGAGCATGACCATTTCTATTTCGAGTTTCATGAAGGCGGCGGCAGACAGGCGTTGCGCCAGGGAAACTGGAAACTGGTCCGGTTGCGTGTATCACAGGGAGAAGACCAGTTGAAGACGGAATTGTACAATCTGGCGGCAGACCCGTCGGAAGTGCACGACCTTGCCGCCGAATATCCGGAGAAAGTGCAAGAATTGCTGACCCTGTTGAAGCAGGAGCATGTATATGACCCCAATTGGCCGTTGTTGAAAGAGGAAATCGAGAAAGCAAAGCAGAAATGAAAACCGTCCATTTGTTGCCTTTTGCCGGGTGTGCCTTGTTGGTGCAGGGCGTGCAGGCGAAAGAACCGGTAAAGAAGCCGAATATCGTGATTATTCTGGCGGATGACCTGGGATTTGGCGACATCAGTGCTTATGGTCGGAATGGCATAGAGACGCCCAATATTGACCGGATTGCCGATGAGGGACTGCGTTTCTGCAACGGGTATGCGAGTTCATCTACCAGTACGCCCAGCCGTTATTCCTTGCTGACTGGACGCTATCCCTGGCGGGAAGGGGCGCAGGTGCTGCCCGGAGATGCGCCTTTGATTATCCGGGAGGAGTTGCCTACCTTGCCCAAAATGCTGAAGGAGGCAGGGTATGTCACGGGTGCCGTGGGTAAATGGCATCTGGGGCTGGGAAAAGGGCAGGTAGACTGGAATCGGGAGATTGTCCCCGGTGCCCGTGAGGTAGGTTTCGATTACTCGTTCATTACGGCGGCGACAAACGACCGAGTGCCGACGGTTTTCGTGGAAAACGGACGGGTGGCGAATCTTGACCCGAACGACCCGATAGAGGTGAGTTACCGGAAAAATTTTCCGGGCGAACCGACCGGCAAGGAAAATCCGGAATTGTTGAAAATCAAGCCCAGTCACGGACACAACCAATCGATAACGAACGGGATTCCCCGAATTGGCTTTATGAGGGGCGGAAAGTCGGCGTTGTGGGTGGATGAAGATATGGCGGACACTTTTTTGAGCAAGGCGACGGGTTTTGTCAAGGAGCATCGGGATGAACCGTTTTTCCTGTATTATGCGTTGCACGAGCCCCATGTGCCTCGGGTACCGCATCCGCGTTTTGCCGGAAAATCACCGCTGGGTCCCCGAGGGGATGTTGTGCTTGAAGCGGACTGGTGTGTCGGAGAGTTCTTGAATACACTGGACTCATTGGGATTGAGTGAAAACACGATTGTTATTTTCACCAGTGACAACGGACCGATTTTGGACGACGGATATGTGGACGAGGCGATTGAAAGACTGGGTGACCACAAGCCTGCCGGACCGTTCAGAAGTGGCAAATACAGTTCTTATGACGGAGGAACTCATGTGGCTTTTCTGGTGCGCTGGACCGGACACATCAAGCCGGGAAAATCGGAAGCCCTGGTGTGCCAAATGGATTTCTGCGCTTCTTTTGCCACCATGTTGGGCAAGGAAAACGAGACGAGGGACGGAGAAAACGTGCTGGATGCGCTGTTGGGCAGGTCAAAGCAGGGGAGAAAGGAACTTTTGCTGGATGCCTGCGGAAATAACGTGCTGTTGCGGCAGGGAGACTGGATTTGCATCCCGCCCATGGTAAACGAGGGATATTGGGTGCCTCCCATGGAGTCCGGACGAATGAAATCCTCCCAATTGTTTCAGGTGAAAAAGGACATCGGACAAAAGAACAACGTTGCCGAAAAATATCCCAAACGAGTACAGGCTATGGAAAAGCGAATCAAGGAGATTCGTTATTGACAAGCATAAATACAAGGGTGTGCCGGAAGCCATGGACGGATTCCGGCACATTTTATTTGTAATATGTCTAAATAGTATTTTGTGTCGAAAATTGTCATCTCTGGATTGCAATTAATGCGAATTAATATTATCTTTGTATGGCAAAAATTCAGAAATGAACAGTTTAATTACCACGTACAACACGCTTTTAAGAGAGAGAAACTCTTCTATCCATCGGGGATTGATGGATAAGATAAACCGGAATAGCCGTTTGATTGCCGTGAAGGGAAGCAGGGGTGTGGGAAAAACGAGTTTCCTGCTGGATTATTGCAAGAAATATCATGCGGGTGAAAGCACCTGTTTGTACGTGAACATCAACAACCTGTTTATTGCGTATGACGGGTTATATCATTTTGCGGAATATTTTTACAAGCTGGGGGGAAAGGTGCTGTTGTTGGACCAAGTGCACAAGTATCCGGGCTGGGACAAGGAGTTGCGCAAATGTTACGACAATTTCCCCGATTTGCAGATTATTTTTACTTCTTCGTCCATTGTGCGTATCAATTCCAATCCTTATTTGCAGGGTGTGGTGGACATGTACAATCTGAGCGGTTTGTCTTTCCGTGAATTTCTGGAATTGGAAACGGGGGAGGTCTTCCCGGTCTATTCGTTCCAGGATATTGTGGAACACCACGAGGAAATCGTGGGGCATATACTGGATAAAATCAGGCCTTTGGCTCATTTTTCCAATTACCTGGAATACGGTTATTACCCCATTTTTGTGGAGCAGAAATCCCACATCGACTATTTGTTGAAGAACATCAACCTGACTTTGGAGTTTGATATTCCCTATATCAGCCAGATAGAACTGAAATACCTGGTGAAACTGAAGCAATTGCTTTATGTGGCAGCCATAGATTCCAATTGCAATGTGAACATCAGCAAGTTGAGCGCGGCAATCGGGGTTTCCCGGGCGACGGTTCTGAATTATTTGAATTACATGAAAAATGCCCGTTTGCTGACCTTGCTGTATGATACGGAGAATGATGACGATTGTGGAAAAAAGCCTAAAAAACTATATATCCATAATCCAAACCTGTTAAATGCCGTATGTTTGGATGAGGTAGATGCCGGAGTATTGCGTAAATCTTTTTTCCTGAGTCAGTTGTGTCCGGTCTCCCACATCAACTATACGGACCACGCGGATTTTCTGGTGGATGAAAAATTCCGGGTATCTGTCTGTCAGGAAGGGAAAGGGCAAAACCTGGACTCTTCCCTGATTGTCATGGAGGATATGATTGAACGGGGAAAAGGAAATATCATTCCGCTGTGGCTGGCGGGATTTACTTATTGAGAGAAGAGAGAAAACAGATAAAATGAACTTAATTTTATAACGATGGCAAAAGAGAAAAAATTTATCACTTGTGACGGAAATGCCGCCGCTGCGCATATCGCGTATATGTTCAGCGAGGTATCGTGCATCTATCCGATCACTCCGTCTTCGCCTATGGCTGAATACGTTGACGAATGGGCCGCTAAAGGAAGAAAAAACATGTTCGGTGAAACCGTTCGTTTGGTGGAAATGCAATCGGAAGCCGGTGCTGCCGGTGCCGTTCACGGTTCTTTGCAAGCCGGTGCGTTGACGACTACCTATACGGCATCGCAGGGCTTGTTGCTGATGATTCCGAATATGTACAAGATTGCCGGAGAGCTGTTGCCTGGCGTGTTCCATGTAAGCGCACGCGCATTGGCGGCTCATGCCTTAAATATTTTCGGAGACCATGCGGACATTTATGCTGCCCGCCAGACCGGTTTCGCGATGTTGGCTTCGGGTTCGGTACAGGAGGTTATGGACCTTTCTGCCGTGTCTCACCTGACGGCAATTAAAGCGCGTGTACCGTTCGTGAACTTTTTCGACGGTTTCCGTACTTCTCATGAGATTCAGAAGATTGAGGAGTTGCAAATGGAAGATGTGAAAGGGTTGGTGGATATGGATGCCTTGCAGGCGTTCCGTAACCGTGCTTTGACTTCCGAGGCTCCTGTTACCCGGGGTACCGCACAGAATCCGGACATTTATTTCCAGGGTCGCGAGGCTTCCAACAAATTCATGGATGCCGTGCCGGACATCGTTGCCGATTATATGGCGAAAATCAGTGCGATTACCGGTCGCACTTACCGTCCGTTCGACTATTACGGCGCACCGGACGCTGAAAACATCATCATCGCCATGGGTTCGGTGACCGAGACGATTCGTGAGGTGATAGACTATAAGAATGCGAAGGGCGAGAAGGTCGGTATGGTTGCCGTACATTTGTATCGTCCGTTCTCCGCTAAATATTTCCTGGAGGCTGTTCCGGCAAGCGTAAAACGGATTACGGTGCTGGACCGGACCAAAGAGCCGGGAGCAAACGGAGATCCGTTGTATTTGGACGTGAAGGAGATTTTCTATGGACGGAAAAATGCTCCGGTAATCGTTGGCGGACGCTACGGTATGGGTTCCAAGGATGTTACTCCCGCCCAGATTATCGCCGTTTACAAGAATATGGAGCGCAACGAGCCGAAGAACCAGTTTACCATTGGTATTGTGGATGACGTTACGTTCCGTTCATTGCCGGCTGAACCCGAAGTGAAGGTAACGCCTGCCGGAACTTACGAGGCGAAGTTTTACGGACTGGGTTCCGACGGTACGGTGGGTGCGAACAAAAACTCCATCAAGATTATCGGCGGGGCTACGGATAAATATTGCCAGGCTTATTTTGCCTACGACTCCAAGAAATCCGGAGGTTTCACGGCTTCCCATTTGCGTTTCGGAGACAGTGCCATCCGTTCCACTTATTTGATTACGACGCCCGACTTCGTTGCTTGCCATGTGCCTGCCTACATTCACATGTATGACGTGTTGAAAGGCTTGCAAAAAGGCGGTTCGTTCCTGTTGAACTCTATCTGGGACGAGGAAGAGACCAAGAAGCACCTGCCCAACCACATGAAGAAGTACCTGGCAGAGAATGAAATCAATTTCTACATCATCAACGGTACGAAAATCGGTCAGGAACTAGGATTGGGCAACCGTACCAATACCATTATGCAAAGCGCGTTCTTCAAAATCACCAATGTGATTCCTTATGAACTGGCGGTAGCAGAGATGAAACACGCTATCGAAAAGTCTTACGGAAAGAAGGGCGAGGCTGTCGTGAACATGAACTATGCCGCCGTGGACGCCGGAGGCAAAGAAGGCAACCTGATTAAGGTGACGGTTCCTGCCGAATGGAAGAATCTGCCGGATGACGAAGCCAAGCACGATGAAAACCGTCCGGAATTTATCCGCAACATCGTTGACGTGATGAATGCCCAGAAAGGCGACAATCTGCCCGTGAGCGCATTCAACGGATATGAAGACGGTACTTTCCCTGCCGGAACCGCCAAGTTTGAGAAACGCGGTATTGCGGTCAATGTGCCGGAATGGCAGGTGGAAAACTGTATCCAGTGTAACCAGTGCGCGTATGTTTGTCCTCACGCTGCCATCCGTCCTTTCCTGTTGACGGACAAGGAGCTGGCAGACGCTCCTGCGGGTACGCAGACCAAGCCGGCAATCGGCAAGGAACTGGCGGGATATGCTTTCCGTATGCAGGTTTCTCCGCTTGACTGTACAGGTTGTGGCAACTGTGCGGATGTTTGTCCTGCCAAGACCAAGGCTTTGGTAATGAAACCGCTGGAATCTCAAATGGCGGAAGAGAGCCGTTGGGAATACATGGACAGAAAAGTGGGATACAAGAAAGTGGTGGAACCGAACAATGTGAAAAATTCACAGTTCACTCAGCCGTTGTTTGAGTTCTCCGGAGCTTGTGCCGGTTGCGGTGAAACGCCGTATATCAAACTGATTTCCCAGTTGTTCGGAGAAAGAATGATGGTTGCCAATGCTACCGGATGTTCTTCTATCTACGGTGGTTCTGCTCCTTCTACTCCGTATTGCACGAACTACGAGAGCGGACGCGGACCGGCTTGGGCGAACTCCCTGTTTGAAGACAATGCCGAATTCGGTTTCGGTATGGCGGAAGGTGCGAACCGTCTGCGGGAGAGAGCAAAGCGACTGCTGGAAGAGAATATGAGTGCTTTTGCTACCGGCACGCAGGCCGCTATCCAGGCTTGGGTGGATGCCTATGCCGACGGTGAGAAGACCTTGGCTGTCAGCGATGCCTTGATTGCCGCTTTGGAAAAGGAAACGGCTCCTGTGGCAAAAGAAATTTTGACGTTGAAGCATTATTTCACGAAGAAATCCCAGTGGATTTTCGGTGGCGACGGTTGGGCTTACGACATCGGTTATGGCGGTGTGGACCACGTGCTTGCCAGCGGACAGGATGTGAACATTCTGGTGGTGGATACCGAGGTGTATTCCAATACGGGCGGTCAGTCGTCCAAGTCTACTCCGGCGGGTGCCGTGGCAAAATTCGCGGCAAGCGGTAAGCGTATCCGCAAGAAAGACCTGGGTATGATGGCGATGTCTTATGGCTATGTATATGTGGCTCAGGTGGCAATGGGTGCCAATCAGGCGCAGTATATGAAAGCCATTAAGGAAGCCGAGGCTTATCCCGGACCTTCTTTGATTATCGCTTATGCTCCGTGTATCAACCACGGTCTGAAAGCCAGCATGGGCAAATCGCAGCAAGAAGAGAAGAAGGCTGTTGAGTGCGGTTACTGGCAGTTGTTCCGCTACAACCCCTTGTTGGAAGCAGAGGGCAAGAATCCGTTCGTTCTGGATTCCAAGGAGCCGGATTATTCCAAGTTCCGCGAGTTCTTGATGGGCGAGGTTCGTTTCAACTCATTGGTGAAAGCCGCGCCTCAGGATGCTGAACGTTTGTTTACTGAAACTGAAAACGATGCGAAGTGGAGGTTGAACGGCTATAAGCGTTTGGCTGCCATGGAGTACGGCAAATAATTCCGTTTGCCGGTTGGTCATAAGGTCGTCCTTTTTAGGGGACGACCTTATTTTTTTCTTTTTTCCTTGAACTTTTTCTTTGAAAATTTTGCAGGCAAAGAGAAATGTTCTATATTTGCAACCGCAAAAGAGAAGTGTTCTTTTAAACGGGCAGTTACCAGAGTGGCCAAATGGGGCTGACTGTAACTCAGCTGGCTTAGCCTTCGGTGGTTCGAATCCATCACTGCCCACGAGTTTACACGATGATGCGAAAGCATCTGTTTGCGGAAATAGCTCAGTCGATAGAGCACTAGCCTTCCAAGCTGGGGGTCGCGGGTTTGAGTCCCGTTTTCCGCTCTCTGAATGAGGTAGTTACGAAAGTGGCTACCTTTTTTGTTTTCCGGTATTTTGGTGAAATTCGGGGAGGGGAGTTAAACCGGAATTTAGGATAGTGTTCCAAAAAGTGTGTATGCTCCTCTTTCTCATTTTTGCAAAAGTAAGTTTTTGAACACTATCTCAAATTCTATCAAAGAATCCCTCGTATTCTTCGTCAATTATCTTCCATTCTCCTATTTTACGTCCTCCTACACGGGCAATTTTTCCTAATTCTCGGAGTCGCTTCAGATATTTCTGAACTTGTCGTGTAGACAATGCCATATTCTCGGCCATCTGTGTTGCACTGATTTGCGGATTCTGAGATATTAACTTGTAGATTTGACGACTTGCTTTTACGAACTCTTTTGCGAACCCGGACGGTTCTTTTACGAACTCTTTTACGACTACCTCGCCATTGTCTTTTACGAACTTCTGAATAAAAGTAGCATCATTAGATGTAATTTCCTTAATGTTTCCGTTCTCGAAATTCAGATTCCAAAGCGTTACGTGAAACTCAGATGCATTGGATGTAAATTCCGGAGCACGGTAACCTGTAAGATGTTCATAATACTTATACGTGTTTATTATCTTTTTCATTCCGCTACCACGCCTTTCCATAAGACCCAACCGGCTGAAGAAATCGGCAAGTAATGGATTTCTTCTTTTGGATGGTACGGTAAGAGGATTCAGCTGTTGAATGAATCTTCCGTCCATCATGCCTCCAGGGGAATATATTTCCAGGCGATTATCATACATATCAATATGTATTTCACTTCCCATTTGCATATAGTCGCGATGGATAATTGCATTTGCCATCGCTTCTGTTACGGCACGTTCTGGATAATCGGGCAGTTCTTCACGATGGTCATTTCCCTTCCACCATTTCTTGTGGGAATGATTTCTGATGAAAGATACGGCATCCTGCAATTGACCGATTACACAGCCCTCTAGTTCAACATCATCAATCGCTTCCCCCAAACCGTTGGTCATATCCAGACCATTCCAACGCGTACAGAATATACGGGACTGCCGTATTGGAGATTCATCAGCTAATAATGCACCGGCATTTGTCAAAATTCCATTTTCATCAATGATACCCCATGAAATAAACTCATTGTCTTCAAACGAACGTTGCAACCTTTGGTAATGAACAGATTTGAGCTTTGAAAATGCCATATCCTCAAATCTATAACTGGATGGCAGACTATCGTAAGTGCGACCAGAGCCTTTTAGGACAAGACTTTTCAATTGAATGCGATCTGCAGTAACCGATTCATTGCCCACTCGGACAAATGCAAGACGTTGCTTATCACCGATGTAGTAATACGGAGTCTCCTGTCCCGGATATATTTGTAGTAATATGAGCTTTTTCCCGTCCACTTCCTTGCATTCAAGATTGACGGTTGGAGTCGGATCAAGTTTGCTTTTTATCTCCTCACTGATTCTCTCGGCATCGCTTTCTGCATCAGCAAGTCCAACAATACGGTCATCATCACTGATGCCGAATATCAATGTACCACCTTCGCCGTTGGCAAAGGCCGATACACTCTTCAACCAGCTTTTAGGCCGTTTGATTTCAAGCATCTGTTTCTTGTCGTAGGCTGTTGCTTCGCCTATCAATGATATAATGTTCAACTCCATAGTAAGGTTATGATCTTAATTTAAACTACTCTAATTGATACTTTGTTTATCTATGCTTGCAACAACCAATCAAATACAAATATTTAATTCTTTAGAAAGATAACTCACAACATCTTTTCCATTCTACTTTTGCCATATTGCTTCGTATTACACATTAACAGCACAAAGTTAAATATAAAAAGATAATCATCAGAATAATGCGATAAGAATATCAGTTTGTGATAGTTAATGATTGAATATTAGCGTTGTTCATCTGTTTCTTCCACGCAACTTGTTATTTCTCGTTGCAAGTGCTTATTCATTGCTTGTCAAGAACTAGACCTGTAAAAAGCCATAAACAATATTTATGAGAACATGGCAAATCAATAAGGCTCCTAAAAAAAGCTATATGTAAATGACAATTTATAAGTTAGCAAGTAGTTCTGCTTGCTGACTTTTTATGGAGGAAGGGGCGGTAATCATATCCGGTTTTCTTTGTCACCTGCTTCAAATTCTTTCCGGTGTTCCACAATCTTTTTGATGTTGGTTTGTGCCCATTCGGTCAGTTGGGTGATAAGCGGAACCAGGGAACGCCCCATATCGGTCAGTTGATATTCCACTTTCGGCGGCACGACGGGATAGACTTTGCGGGAAACGAGCGCATCCGCTTCCAGGGTCTTTAACGTGCCGGACAGGACACGTGACGAGACATCGGGAATCAGCCGGCACAATTCGTTGAAACGGACTTTCTCGTGTTCGCTTAAAACCAGCACGACCAACAATGCCCACTTGTTGCCGAAACGGGCGATTACGTTGCGGACGGGACAAATCTCGATAATCGAGTTGCGCTCTTCTTTTCTCAGCATTGCTTGCAAATTAAATGACTTCCTATGACAAAAGTAGTAATAAAATTCCGCAAACTCCGTCCGCCCATTATTTATTATTTTTAACATCGTCCGAACACGCTGGTTCTCTGCAAAAGCGAGAAAAAGGTTACTATGAGCCTAAAATGTAACTTGTTGTAGCATAATGTCGTATAATATAAATTTGTATCAAAAAGGGATAAAGTTGTCTAACTCGGACGCTTTTTCCTTGCAGTATTCACTAAAAAACAACAAGTATGAAGAGAACATCTGCCAGCGGAGTTTATTCCGCCAAGAGAAGCGCACAGAGCTATCTTTGTGCAAAAGATGAAACGGCAGCTCCGAGCGGAGCTTGCGGTTCTGCCTGTGGCGCAGGCGACGGAGGTACCAAACCCGAACCCAAACCTGCCGCTTGCGGCTCGGCTTGCGGTGCCGGCGACAAGTAATCCGTTTTTCGCTGAAATCGAAGCTACGTCGTAACATCAACTTGCGGCGCGGCTTCCGATTCACTCCTCATACGATTTACAAGATTACTGAAAATCATGGAATACTTCGCTTTTCAGTGGCACATTACCGACAGTTGCGACCAGCGTTGCGAGCATTGTTACATCTTTTCGGAAGGGCATCCCAAACTGGTGGAGATGCCTTTCCCGAAAGCCCGGCAAGTGGTGACGGACTGTGTGGAAATGTGCCGTTGCATGAATCGTCTGCCCTATTTTTATGTCACGGGTGGCGACCCGATTCTGCACAGCCGTTTCTGGGATATTCTTGCATTGCTTCGGGAACGGGGTATTCCTTTCACGATATTGGGCAATCCGTTTCATCTGACGGATGAGGTGTGCGCCCGTCTGAAAGAACACGGTTGCGACAAATACCAGCTTTCCATTGACGGACTGCGGGATACGCACGATGCCATTCGCAAACCCGGCTCATTTGATACGACCGTTGAAAAGATAGCTGTCATCCGAAATGCCGGCATCCGTTGCGCTGTCATGACCACCGTATCGGGCACGAATATTCGTGAGATTCCAGACATCATCGACCTGGTGGTGGCGCATAAGGTTGATATTTTCGCTTTCGGGCGGTATTGTCCCACTTCTTTTGAAAAAAGCACCCATATTGAACCGTTGGAGTACCGGGATTTTCTGGGACGTATCTGGCGGAAGTTCGAGCAATACAAGGAGTGTGGCACGACGTTCAATCTGAAAGACCACCTTTGGACGCTGTTTCTCTATGAAAAGGGATTGTTTGAAATACCTGTCGCGGCAGATGCGGATACCATTTATGACGGTTGTCATTGCGGGGATTGCCACATGACCATTTTGCCGACAGGCGACGTCATGGCTTGCCGACGCTTTGAAAGCCCGGTGGGCAATCTGTTTCGTGAACCGATACATCATCTCTACAACGGGGAAAAGATGAACGCCTACCGGCAATTCGACAAGTTTGAGAAATGCGCCCGTTGCGAACTGTTGCGTTTCTGTCGAGGATGCCCTGCCGTGGCATACGGCTACACGCACGATTTCTATGCGGCGGACCCGCAATGCTGGAAAGAACTATAATCCACAAAAAAATGAATGAGGTAATACGCAATTTGCTGGAAAGGAGAACCATCCGGCATTACAAAGAGAAACAGATTGCAGAAGAAGAATTGCAATGGATATTGCAAGCGGGCTTGTATGCCTCCACCGCCGGAGGCCGTCAGTCGCCCGTGATGCTGGTCTGTCAGGACAAAGAGATAAATGAACAACTCGGACGCATCAATCGGGCGGCTTTTGGACAGGCAAATTCCGACGGCATTCATTTTGTTTCGCAGGCACAAAAGAGCATTGCCGATGACGATGCTATCCGGAGCGGTTTTTATGGTGCGCCCACCGTTGTTACGCTATTTGCGCCCTCCTCGTGGCTGTATGGCGTGAACGACTGCACATCGGTTGCCGTGAATATGACACTGGCGGCATGGTCGTTGGGGATAGGCAGTTGCTACGTCAGCCGTGCCGAAGAAACATTTGCCAGTGAATTAGGGCGCAAGTTGATGCGGGAAGCCGGCATCGAGGAACATTACATGGCACACGTATGCCTCTGCCTAGGGTATCCGGACGGTGAAACGGGTGTCGCGAAGCCACGAAAAGAGGGACGGATAAAATTTGTCAGATAACACTTTGGTGCAAGTGGAAATGATTTCCTCCAGAGCAAAATCTGTATTGAACTTTCGGGCAAAGCAATTTGAGCTTCTCGGCAAACTTAGAGCAGTTTTTTCGTCTTACCTTTACAAAAACCATTAAAATGAGTTCGGTTGTGAGCGATTGTTGCCATACGGAACAACAATGGCAGGTAAAACGTTAAAAATCAAACGATATGAAAAAGTTATT
>CAMWQQ010000019.1 GCA_947176455.1 uncultured Odoribacter sp.
CCTTTCCATCAAACTAAAATTTATCGTTTTCAGACTATCCCGGTATCGAATATTTTCCAAACTGTCATAAATGGTTATTTTAGAATTCAAATTTATAAAATCTCATCGCACACGGCTTGACCGTCCGAATCTTTAAACCCTCGTAGCAATTCTTGGTATATTTTGGGATAATCAGACTTCATTTGCAAGAAAGTCGCAGGAATGCCACCTTCCAATGGATACAAACTATTGAAATAAAAATACCAAAAAGAATAAATCTTCTCTTGAGAATAGCGTGAAAGCAAGCTAAACAACAGGCAAGGCTTTTTTAGTGCTTTTTTTCGAACAGTTTCCTGCAAAGCCGAAACAGCATCCGCCCTCCATCTTCCTCCGATAGACAAATTGATTAATTTTGTATAATACAGGGTATCCGGCAATTTACCTAATTGCGCCAATCCCTTGTACACATGCTCCTCTCCCACCGCATACATGGAAGACTTTTTTGAAGACCGGGGATTATACCCATAAGTTTTCTGAAACTCTTCAAAATTATCCGGGAAACAATCCAGAAATTCTTGTTGTTTTTGAACAGATTCCGGCTCTTCCACCAAAACACGATACAATGAATCCAATTTTCGATCGGATGCCCGTAAAAAATGCTGGGCATACCCTTTACCAAACAACAACAGCCCTATTAAAATAACAACGATTCCCCTCATAATCTAAATCATACTCCTAATCCTACTTCTCTGAAGACAGTTCTTTCACTCTCCGCATCATCCGCACAAGCCTTTTGTCAAGCAATATATGCATGGCCTGATACGAACGTTGCTCCTCCGGAATACGAGCCGCCTCGCAAGTTCGAACAAATATAAAACCATCCGTTCGCAGGGGCAAATTAAAAGCCCGAAAACTCTGGTTATTAAAACCGGCAGGCGAACACCGGATGTTTAGCGGACTGTCAGACAAGCGACTGGCCGGATAATAAAAATAAGGCACACCGGTCTGCAAGCCGGACCTTTCCAATGAAGCGAAAACCGGAGAAGCGACAGGAACAGGAACAAAACTATTCATATCAGAACGATAAGTTTGATACTCGCCTTCTCCTCCCAACAAAGTCAGGACACAATATCGCTCTCCATAATTTTCATTCAAATAACAGCCTAAAGAAGCAACAGGAGCAGCAACATTATTCAACTTATTCAAATGCAACCAATGCCCGGTCAGCACGGCACATTCATCTCCCTGCAAATCTACCGCTTTCAGAGCATAATACACATGGCGCCACATAATATAATCCCTAAAATACATTCTACCGTTCTCTTCTACATCAGGTATATGCTTTTCCATAACCTTAAGCCAATACAATTGACCGAACCATTGACTCTCAAATACACCCAATTGTTCCGAAAACTGCTTTTTCACCGTCAAAGGTAAAAGAGAATCAGGCACCAACCTCGTCCTCAATACATCATAAAGCATTTTATTGGGTTTATGTTTATACATTTCGTAGAAATAGTCATAAGCCAACGGGAAATACCCCATTGGAATACTCCTGTCAAAACCGGCAATATGTACTTTTCGCACTGCCTTGGCATTATATCCTCTCAAAAACTCCAACAATTCCTTCACCCGACTCCGACATTGAGCCGCTCCAACCAACTCTTCAAGAATCTCTTCAAGGCAAACCGGATATCCCTGCACATATAAATCCCATTTCAACACAAGCATCGTAGGCAATTCCGCCATAATCAATTTGCATTGTTTTTTTTCAACTAACCAGCGAATCAATTGATTCTGCACGCGTCCCAAGGAATAACTGCCATGCATGGTCTCAGCCAATCCAATTATCTTGGGATTGTTTTTTAACAAATCAATCTTATCAATCAAAGAATCCGCAACAAACGACAAAGGCAAAAGGGCTGTTGTATCCAAAAGCATATCAGCATTCCCTTGAGGTAAACCGACCTCATTGATAGAATGTCCGTCCAAAGAGAGTCGCAAGCCTTGAATCAGCATCTTGGCTCCGTCATGAAAAGCACAAGGCCGCCCCTCCACATGAAAAGCAAGCCACAAATAAGAAATACCCTTCAATGGTATTTTTAGTTTGTAATTATGCCAGCCATCACCTTCCATTCTCACTGAATCAGTACGCACATTGCGTTCTTTCACATCAAGCGAAGACACTTTCATCCATGCTTGTTGCAAATTCACCCCTTTTACATTCACGTCAATCTCCGCATTTGAAAATTTCCCGTACAAAGGGAACTGCTGGGCAAGCACTGTATTTAGCCTCCAACGTCGCCCGTCAAGCGACACGTTTTCAGACAAACAAAAGACAGGGATGCGCAAATCTTCATCTATCTCTTGTACAATTCTAAACTCCATTGTATCATCCGACACCTTCGCAGTCCAACGCAAACCATCCTCCAAAAGGCCAGTAGATAAATCCAAATTATAATAGTCCACAGTGTCCTGTTTATTTTTCACAGAACAGGACAATAGCAACAGACAGAATAAACAGAATAAAGTTCTCGCAACCATAACTTAATACCCCCAATAATACTTAATAGAAGAAAAATCCCCATTTTTTCCCATACCATTTTCCATATCAATTAAAAATTTTTTCCCTTGCTCTCGAAGTTCTTCCGTTTCATAATCAAGCATATGCCATGCAATTCCGACACCAAATCCCCAAGTTTCACCACTCATTAGCAAAATGTCAACACCATATAAAGCTATATTTCTTGACGAAAGTTCCCCATTATCATACAACATTATTGCCTGATGTGCCATATCAATAACTCCAAGTACAGTTCCCACCTGCCCCAACCCCTCAAACATACTTCCAGACAAATCATTTATTATTCCAATGCCCGAACTCAAATCTCCCATATTACCCCAAACAATATCGCTAAATTGCCTATTTTCGATCGGATGCCCGTAAAAAATGCTGGGCATACCCTTTACCAAACAACAACAGCCCTATTAAAATAACAACGATTCTCTTCATAGCTTAATATCACCAACATATACACCCTGATTCATCTCCCTATTTTTCTCTTATGCAACAGATATTTTACCAATAGAAAGCTAAACAAAAAAACAGCATGCCCCACAACCACACAATACAATGTTCAAATCGGATACTTCAAGCCCCATTTCATACAGGCAATCAATAACAAACCAAGCATTTCCACGCTTTGTAGCACAAAAATAAACCACAAAGTAACCCTAAGGAAACGATAACGATACTTTAAGCTCCTAAAAGGCACTAAAGCAAGCAACGAACCAAACAAGATTCCGATAATAGTCAAATAAATGAAGTTTACCTGAGCGATCATTTTCAATGACTGCATAAAAGTCGGAGCTAAAACAATCAGCCACGGATATAGCAACGTATTAAATGACATCTGCAATACGATTATTATAGCCATCCAACGATTGCTAAAACGAAATAATTCATTTGATTTTTCCATATCATCCAATTCTAAAATCAGCTTCTATTCCACACTTTAACTTGCAAATACCCCAATCCAAATACACCCCAAAGCCCTATAAGAATCATCACACCACTCGTAGTAAATCGAAGGGTCTCATTGGTAAAGAAACACACTGAACGCTTAGGATTATTCAGTGCATAATAAACTGCAAATTCATTCCTTTCATCTATCTGTTTTACAAGACGTTCTATTTCTACAGAATCATAGCGATTCTTTTCTCGATAAAACTTACTCCCCGTATACTCTTTTTCTCCCACTTGGTACACATATTTGACCTGCAACGCTCCTTTTTTCGTAACATCAAAACTCTAAAGCTTATCTTCTAGCCTTTCCAAATTTAATCATAAATCAATCTTCTGACGATTTCCTTTCCATCAAACTAAAATTTATCGTTTTCAGACTATCCCGGTATCGAATATTTCCTAAACTGTCATAAACGGTTAAAATCCAGCTATCAGGTCCTTTCATAATTTCATCTCCGATTTCAATATTTTGAATACCTGGCATTTGGACAAAATACCATTGCGTCCCGATTTTAAAGTTATTGTTCTTAGGTTTGTATTCTATTTTTTCCACTTTTCCCCGTATTTCAGTCTTATAATACTCGTAATTAGGGAAAGAAAGAAAAAACATACCGACAACAAAAATAATCATCAGAATCACGCCTATTCTCATATAGCACTTAGCAACATTTACCGGTATAACCTTGCTTATGTAATGATGCCAGTAAAAATAATTCGCACGAAAAAAATCATTTCTTAAAATTTTTCCCATGAAAAAACTGATAAAACTTGGTGTTCTCATTTCTCCAAAAGATATTAGGCAAAATAGGCACAAAAACTTTATATTCCAAATGTTGTTTCCCTTTTATTGAGATCCTACAAATATTAGCATTCACCCGTTCTACATTTTCTACGTCAGATAATAAACATTCATAATCCGAAGAAAAGAAATCGCAAAAAATCAGAGTTTTCTTTGTACGGTACAATGTTTCAACAGAAAAAAAAATCATAAACGCACCAAATCAAAGAAAATAATGAGGCAGGCTCGACTATAATATACATAAACCACTTTAAAATAAGCAATAGGCTATCTGCCAGCCAACAAGCTAGCAAAGCTAAAGGAATAAAAAATTTGTGTATAGCCACGTAAGCACCGGACAACAATTCTCCTTCTCTCATGATATTTTTTTCCAACAATCTCATGCCCCACAAAAAAACAATCACAATAAAACCTCCTAATAAATAGCACAATTCTAAACAATAATGTATCCGTGCATTAAAATATGGAGCAAAAAATATCAAACAAAAACAATCCAGAAAAAACAAAAGAAAAATCCAAGCTATCGATTTTGCACTCATACTAATATTCTTAACGGAGATAATTCATCAATATTTTAAAGTATTCACAAACAGTCAATTGCTTTCAAAATTCAAATTTATAAAATCTCATCACACACGGCTTGTCCGTCCGAACCCTTAAACCCTCGAAGTAACTCTTGGTATACTTTGGGATAATCAGACTTCATTTGCAAAAAAGTCGCAGGAATGCCACCTTCCAACGGATACAAACTATTGAAATAAAAATACTGCTCCTATTTATTCACTTAACCCACAAAAAACAATCCATTCTTTGCGACAATGCCACCGGCATATAAAATACACGAGCAACACAACCGCCACTACATCTTAGCCAGCCTATTCTATCCGCAGACCGGCACTTTCCAACAAAAACAGGCATTCCCCTGCCGTCACACACATTTTCCAAAAACTTTCCTCCTTGAGGCAAGTCCAAAAAGTGCAATGCCTTCCGGCTTGCTCCAGGAATTCTGCCCCAAACCTTTCCCTCTCCTTTCAATATTCCAACAACCCAATAATCATATCCAAATCGTTGACTTAAATAACTGCCACAGGATTTCTCCAAAGCAGGGGCTACATTATTTACCTTATTAAAATGCAACCAATGACCGATGATAACCGCATTCTTGTCTGACGGCAACAACGAATCGACAACGGAT
Organism: uncultured Odoribacter sp.; assembly: GCA_947176455.1. GTDB lineage: Bacteria > Bacteroidota > Bacteroidia > Bacteroidales > Marinifilaceae > Odoribacter. The sequence goes on from CAMWQQ010000019.1 coordinate 5,500, forward strand.
ATGATATTATCTTTCATTACCTTTTCCCGCTCCTGAACCATTCCTTGTACTGCATCTCGATATTTTTCCTGACGCTTTAATTGCTTTAAAGCCTTCGAAAACCAATAGACATTTATTCGTTCCCATCCCTCTGTCAAACTTTTATCATGTTCAAATTCCCCTATTGCCTCATCAATCTTTCCCGCCACAAGACACTTGGCCAAATACTCAGTATTCATTTTTTCTCCGGAAACACACTCCCAAAAACGGAACAAATAACGGTTTTCCCAAGTCATCCTATCCACCCCTACTATATGCACCTTTTTTTCAGTCCGAGCATTATACGCCCTCAATTCATCCAGAAAAGCCATATCAAAATCCGAGTCAAACTGCAACACTTGTGCATATTGTAACAACTCATTCGCTTGTATCCGCAGATTACCCTGAATATAAAGATTCATCAACAATACATAATCATAAGGCAATTCCAATAATATCAATTTACACTGATTCCGTTCGACCAATTCACGTATCAGATCCCGCTCCGAGGCTGCAATCAAAGAATCTCCATGTACCGTCTCCGCCAAAGCAATGAGCCGCTTATTTTTAACCAAAGATAGAACACTTGCAGGCCAAGAACCGAGACATTCCAAATCGTTATCTGCCAAAACGGGCATTGATTTTGTCCAATCAATATCCCTGCCGTCCCCGGAAATCCGCATCCTGTCTATGGAAAAAATCGACGACTGCAACCAATCATCCCCTCCTGTAACAGAAATTTCTATACCAAAAAAACAGGCTCCTTTGCCCTGACATTTCAAAACACATTCATTCCATTCTCCCGTATTGAGAATATGCACAGAATCCCGATACAAACATTGTTCTTGTTCGTCAAGCGCAACAATCTTCAGCCATCCTTGTTTTATATTCAAACATTTGGTGTTCAATGCAAAATCAAGTTGCTGATAATCATCCGGAATGAACAACTGTTGAATCAAACGGACATGGAAACGATAATAGGTACGACTCGCAGGCAACATTTCAACCGAACGAAACACCAGGGGATATTTTCCATTAATTATTTCCATTGAATCAACGCTCCCCACAGCACCGCCTTCTCCTGCAACAAAAGGTATTACATTCCATGGAAAATCCGAACCCAAATACCGCCGAAATTCCAAATCGTAAATATCATTTACCTGCTGTCCCTGAACGGGACAGCAGAATAAACAAAAGCATAAAAAATACAAATACCTCATGATACCTATTTCTTATAATATCCAAGCGAATTTACATCGCGCGAATTTATCAACTCTCCTGTTCTTGCATCCCACACTCTAAATTCAAACGATTGATTATCATGATTTTGATAGATATCAGTATAAAGAGGACTATCAGCAACATATCCTGCATCTAAAAGATCTCCAGATAATTTTTGTAAAACATTTCTGATTGCTCCCATACCATATTCAGCAAAATCACCCAATAATGGCACAAAACCTGTTGCAGTATTCACCAAATGTTCCCCGTAATTAGTCTCTATACTTCTCATATACTCCAAATATGTACAATAAGTACCCGTTCCAAAATTTGAAGGCGAGAAAGTTGTTGTCTGTTCTCCAACATAACCAATCCCCTCAACCATCCCTCCACGCCAAGACCCAGCATTTAACATACTTTCCATGTCCTCCCAAGTATAAGCAGGAGGATCTGTAACTTGTGGCACTTTTTCCAGTTCACTTACAGTCGTAGTTGATACCGACATAGGAGATGTTACCATTTCCGGTGTAGACATGGTTTCCAACGGCGTACTTATCGTTGACACCGGCATCGAAGAGGTTTCCATGGGAGAAGCCAGTGTCGGTGCAGGTGCCATAGTCGTTGTCATGGGAATGCTTTCTACCGTTAAGCAAGGAGCAACGGTTGTAACCGGAATCATATTGCCATCCTCAGGAGGAGTTATGGCAACCGCAGTTCCACCTAAAATACGTCTTTGCTTTTCAACATCCAGTTCCGGCAACAGAGCTACCATTCGGACGAAATTGGACTTTGTCTGCTTTTTCATAATGGAAGTGTTTAGTATAGTTTAACAATAGCGAAAAATATACATATCGTTATTTGCAAATATTAAAAAATATTTTTAGTTTTACAACAAAATCAAACTTTTTTTTGCAAATGATGTTGAAAAAATTTCCACACGAATATCAAATGGATGCCAAAGACTGCGGTCCAGCATGTCTGAAAATCATCGCCAAATACTATGGAAAATATTACTCTTTGCAATACTTGCGGGACAAGTGTGGAATCACACGAGCAGGAGTTTCATTCTTGGACATCAGTTATGCAGCACAACAAATCGGCTTGCGTACCATATCGGTCAAAGCAACGCTGAACGACCTGCTAAACATCGTCGTACTTCCCTGCATTGTTCATTGGGACAACAATCATTTCATTGTTGTATATAAAGCAAGTCCACACAAAATACATGTTTCCGATCCAGCAAAAGGACTTTTAACCTATTCGCACGAAGAATTTACCCGGAAATGGCTAAAACAGGATGAGGATACGGGAGTCGTTCTAGCCTTGGAACCCACAGCCAACTTCATGCAAATTGAGATTCATGAAAAAAAAGAACGACAGAAAACATTTGAAAACCTATTAGGTTATTTCACTCCCTACAAACAGGCTTTCGGCATTCTCTTTGTCATCATGTTGATTGCCACACTACTGCAAGCCCTATTGCCCTTCATCTCCAAAGCCGTCATCGATACGGGCATTCAGACGCGGGATATTTCATTCATTTATATGGTGCTTATCGGAAATGCCATTCTTCTGCTCAGTATCACGCTCTCCAATATTCTGCGCGAATGGGTACTATTGCATGTCACTGCACGGGTAAATATCTCCCTGCTTTCCGACTACCTGATAAAACTCATGAAACTACCCGTCACCTTTTTCGAAAACAAATTGGTCGGGGACATTCTGCAAAGGGCAGGCGACCATGAACGTATTCGGAGTTTTATCATGAATCATTCGTTGGGCATGGCATTCTCCATGGTCACCTTTCTCATATTCAGCATTATCCTGCTGATATACCACAAAAGCATTTTCTTTATTTTTATCGCCGGCAGTACATTGTATGCCGGATGGATATTGATATTCCTAAATATCCGAAAGAAAATCGACTGGGAAAATTTTGAACTGTCGTCCAAAAACCAAAGCCATTGGGTAGAAACCATCGAAAGCATCCAAGAAATCAAAATCAACAACTACGAAGACCGGAAACGCTGGAAATGGGAAGCCCTGCAAGCACGCCTGTATCGTGTCAATCAAAAAATACTAAAAGTAAATGCGGCGCAATCCCTCGGCGCCCAATTTATCAATAGCATGCAGAATATGTTGGTGACTTTCTACTGCGCCATTGCGGTCATCAACGGCGACATCACTTTCGGCGTGATGGTATCGGTGCAATTCATCATCGGTATGCTCAACGGACCCGTAAGCCAATTTATCGGTTTTATCCAAGCCGCCCAATATGCAAAAATCAGTTTTCTGCGCATCAATGAAATCCATCAGATAGACAACGAGGAAAACGACAGCGTCTCCAACAACATCGCACTGCCACAAAACAAAAGCCTGATTGTGCACAACCTCTCCTTCCAATATGCTCCACACGCACCTGTCGTACTCAAAAACATAAACCTGATTATCCCGGAAGGTAAAATCACCGCCATTGTCGGAGACAGTGGTAGTGGCAAATCCACCCTGCTAAAACTATTGCTACGACTTTACAAACCCAGTTACGGTGAAATCTTAATCGGAGGCATGAACGTCAACAACATTAGTCTGCGCCAATGGAGAGAGCAATGCGGATGTGTCATGCAAGAAGGCAAATTATTCAATGACACCATCTTGAACAACATCGTACTGAATGAGGAAGAGATAAACTATCCCGCCCTAAAACAAGCTGTCGAAATCGCCCACATCGCCCGGGAAATTGAACAAATGCCCCAAGGCTACCAAACAATGATTGGAGAAATGGGACGCGGCCTTAGTGGCGGACAACGCCAACGTCTCCTCATCGCAAGAGTCCTGTACAAACGCCCAAACTACCTTTTCCTGGACGAAGCCACAAACTCCCTAGATACCGTCAATGAACAAAAAATCGTACAGGCTCTGGATGCCACTTTCACCAATCGGACTGCCGTCATCGTGGCACACCGGCTCAGCACAATCCGCAAAGCCGATCAAATCATCGTCCTCAAAAACGGCATGATTGTAGAAATCGGGAATCACGAATCCCTGATGCAACACAAGCAATACTATTACACCCTTATCCAAAGCCAATATCAATCCCCCGACCTAATTCATGCACAATGAAAAAAGAACAATCCGCCCGTAGAAATGAAGAAATCTGTGACATCATAGACCGCATGCCTGTCCGCTTCGGACAATGGGTAGCTATTGCCGTCGTCATCTTCAGCCTGCTAATTCTAGTATTCGGATGGCTCATCAAATATCCGGACATAGTCAGCGGACAAATCACCGTCAATTCCGTAGTGGCTCCCGTAAAATTAGTAGCAGGCAGCTCGGGCAGAATCAAGCTCCATCACATTGCACCTCAAGAGGCGGTCACAGAAAACACCTACCTTGCCACCATACAGAACTCCGCAAACACGGAAGACATCAGGAAGATCGACCGATTGCTATCGCAAATCAATCCCCTGTACAACAATTCTCAACTATGGATTGACACTCTTCCGGAAAACGTTTCACTCGGAGAACTCAACCTTAAATATTTCGCATTCCTTACCGCAGCAAAAAACATCAGAAATCACGAACAGAACAATACCTACGAACAACAAATCAAAAACCTGAAAGACTACATCCGATGGCAAAACATACTGATTCGACAAATCACTTCCGACACACTAACCGTCCGGGAAAAACTGGACATACTCGATAAATGGCTGAAAAGGAAAAACAGCCTTTATCTAAAAGACATGATTACCGAAAAAGAATACGACGACTTGAAAACCGAATTTCTGAACACTTGTTCGGAAAACCAACAACTCCAGAAATCCATCACCACCATCCATATTCAAATAGCCGAAGCCGAAGGCAAACTAAACCTGCTAAAAACAGAAAAAGCAGAGAAAGAACAACAGATGCATCTGGAACTCGTCGCTTCCTACAATGATTTATTAGACAACATCAAAAACTGGGAACAAAAATATGTCCTCAAAGCTCCGATGAACGGACGAGTAGAATTCCTAAAATTCCTAACCGACAACCAATTCATCCAGACCGGCGAAGAAATTTTCAGCATCGTACCTGAGAAAAACACAATTTTAGGACAAATGTTACTACCAGCAACAGGAGCCGGCAAAGTAGAAATCGCCAGTCCTGTAATTATCAAACTAGACAATTATCCATACCTGGAATACGGTTCCATTGATGGTCGAGTCAGTTCTATTTCTCTAGTCACTACAGAGGAACAGATTGCAAATATGCATGTAGCAACTTACCTGATTACCATTGAATTGCCCCAAGGACTCACAACCAATTACGGCAAAAAACTGGATTTCAGGCATGAAATTAAAGGCACTGCTGAAATTATCGTCAACGATCGCCGATTAATCGAACGCCTGTTCGACAATCTGAAATATCGAATCCAATAACTCATTACTTGCCCCAAAATTTTTATTGCGTAAATACAATCACTCTCTTGCGAATTTAAAGAATAAACCGCATCTTTGTTAGGCTTACAAAAAAATAAGAAAACGACAGAACATGGCACAGACTCCTTCTATCCCGAAAGGGACAAGAGATTTTTCACCGGAAATCATGGTGAAACGCAACTATATATTCGACACGATTAAAAATGTCTTCAAATTATACGGTTACATGCCTTTAGAGACTCCGGCGATGGAGAATCTATCCACCCTGATGGGCAAATACGGGGACGAAGGCGACAAATTGCTGTTCAAGATTCTGAACTCCGGGGATTTTATCGGCAACATTCCGGAAAACGAACTGCTTGAAAAAAACAGCCTGAAATTGACCAACCGGATTTCCGAAAAAGGATTGCGGTATGACCTGACCGTGCCTTTCGCCCGTTTCGTGGTACAGCACCAAAACGAGCTGACTTTTCCTTTCAAGCGCTACCAGATTCAGCCGGTATGGCGTGCCGACCGGCCGCAGAAAGGACGCTACCGGGAATTTTACCAATGCGACGTGGATGTGGTCGGTAGCGACTCCCTGTTGCATGAAGTGGAACTGATTCAAATCGTAGACGAGGTATACCGCCGTTTGAACATCCGTGTACGCCTGTTGCTCAACAACCGCAAAATCCTGGCAGGCATCGCCGAGAACATCGGATACCCGGAGCAATTGACAGACATCACCGTCGCCATCGACAAAATGGACAAAATCGGTCTGGACAACGTCAATGCGGAATTGCGGGACAAAGGCATTCACGAGGAGGCGATAGCCAAACTCCAGCCCATACTGAACCTGCAAGGCGACAACGAAACCAAACTGGCGAAACTCCGGGAGGTTTTGAAGGACAGTCCTGTCGGTCTAAAAGGCATCGAAGAACTGACCACCGTATTCGACTACCTCAAAGCCCTGGACATCCAAACAGAAATCAAACTGGATTTGACGCTGGCTCGCGGATTGAGTTATTACACCGGAGCCATTTTCGAGGTAAAAGCCCTGGATGCGGAAATGGGAAGCATCACCGGAGGCGGCAGATACGATGACCTGACGGGTATTTTCGGATTGAAAAACATGTCCGGCGTGGGCATCTCTTTCGGTGCAGACCGGATTTTCGACGTGATGACGCAACTGGACTTGTTCCCCAAGGACAACACCACCACGACCCAAATTCTGTTTGTAAACTTCGGCAGCCGGGAAGAAAAATATTGCCTGCCCCTGTTAAAGCAATTGCGTGCCAACGGCATCAATGCGGAAATCTATCCGGAAGCGGCAAAGATGAAAAAACAGATGACCTATGCGGACAAGAAGGGCATCCCCTTTGTAGCCCTTGTTGGAGAAAACGAAATGCAGGAAGGAATCATATCCTTGAAAAATATGCTTAGCGGAGAACAGAGCAACGTGCGGACGGACGAGCTGATTCAACGGATGCAACACCAATAAGAACCAAAGAAACTATCGCTTATGCGGATATACAAAAAGGAAGAGCGTCCACTGAAAAGCCACGGCTACGACTCCAGGTGCCCTTGATGAAAAAAAGGCGACGGACCGGCGTGTCCATTGCCTGCACAAATGAGATTCACGAACAAATTCATTCATCGTTTTCATTTTAATCATTATGGTACATTATATTTCTCCGGCACCTCTGACATTCGAGGTCATCGAAAAGATATTGAAAAAGAACTGCAAATTAGCTCTTTCTGAAGAGAGCAAGAAATTAATCAACGACTGTAAGGCTTATCTGGACCACAAGATAGAAACCTCCGCCAAACCGTTATACGGCATCACGACAGGTTTCGGTTCCCTGTGCAAAATCAGCATCTCGAAAGAAGATTTAAGCCAATTGCAGGCAAACCTGGTCATGTCCCATGCCTGTAGCGTGGGCGCCCCCATACACACGGACATTGTCCGGCTGATGCTATTGCTGAAAGCCCATGCGCTTTCTTTGGGGAAATCGGGCGTCCAACTGGTCACCGTGGAACGCATCATCGACATGTTCAACAAAGGCGTCCTGCCGGTCGTGCGTGAACTCGGTTCGCTCGGAGCTTCCGGCGACCTTGCTCCACTGGCAAATCTGTTCCTGCCCCTGATTAACGAAGGGGAGGTATGGTACAAAGGCAAGATTTGCGATGCCAAAGAAATCAATGCAAAATTCGGATGGTCTCCGATATCCCTGGGTGCCAAGGAAGGTCTTGCCCTGCTAAACGGCACCCAGTTCATGAGTTCGCACGCCGTATACGCCCTGTTGAAGGCATTCAAAATCGCCAAATATGCGGACATCATCGGTGCGCTGTCCCTGGAAGCCTACGACGGACGCATCGACCCGTTTCTGCCTCAGATTCAGGAAGCACGTCCTCATCCCGGACAGATAGAAAC
>CAMWQQ010000020.1 GCA_947176455.1 uncultured Odoribacter sp.
CGGTATGCGACATCAATGGTGATGCCTTGTTCCCGTTCGGCTTTCAGTCCGTCGAGCAACAGGGCGTAGTCGATGTTGTCGCCTGCGTTGCCGTAGCGTTTGGTGTCTCTCTCCAGTGCGTCCAACTGGTCTTCGTATAATTTCTTGCTGTCAAAAAGCAGCCTGCCAATCAGGGTGGATTTCCCGTCGTCCACGGAGCCGGCGGTTAGCAGCCTTAAAAGGTCCTTTTTCTCGTCCTGATCCAGAAATTCTGTTATATTTAGTTTTTCCATGTTTCAACGTCGTTAAACAGTCCTGCAAATTAAAAATAGCCTTCTCTTTTTTTCTGCTCCATGCTGGCATCCTGGTCGAAGTCAATGACCCGGGTGGTGCGTTCCGACTTGGTGGTGGTCATCATTTCCTCCACAATCTTTTCAATCGTGTCGGCTTCCGACTCGACGGCTCCGGTCAGCGGCCAGCATCCCAGGGTGCGGAAGCGCACTTTGCGCATTTGTATCTTGTCCCGGTATTGTTCGGGCAGACGGTCATCGTCCGGCATAATCAGGTTGCCGTCCATTTCAATGACGGGGCGTTCCTTGGCAAAGTAGAGCGGTACGATGGGAATGTTTTCCATGCGGATGTATTGCCAGATGTCCAGTTCCGTCCAGTTGGACAGCGGAAACACGCGAATGGATTCTCCTTTGTGCACCCGGGCATTGTAGAGGTTCCACAATTCGGGGCGTTGGTTTTTGGGGTCCCATTGGTGGAATTTGTCCCGGAAAGAATAAATGCGTTCCTTGGCGCGTGATTTCTCTTCGTCGCGACGGGCTCCACCGAAAGCGGCGTCGAACTTGTATTTGTCCAAAGCCTGCAACAGCGCCTGGGTCTTCATCAGGTCCGTATGCACCTTGCTGCCGTGGGTGAACGGTCCGACACCTTCTTGGAAACCTTTGGTGTTGGACTCGACAATCAGGTCCCAGTTGTTGTCCTTGGCATATTTGTCCCGGAATTCAATCATTTCCTTGAATTTCCACTTGGAGTCGATGTGCATTAACGGAAACGGCACTTTCCCCGGATAGAAGGCCTTTTCGGCCAATCTGACCATGACCGAGGAATCTTTTCCGATGGAATACAGCATGACCGGATTTTCAAACTCTGCAACCACTTCGCGGATGATGTGAATGGATTCCGCTTCCAGTTCTTTCAGGTGGCTTAACTTGTATTCTTCTGACATCTTTATAATCGATTTTAATAATTTACTATCGGGTGATCATGGGCGAATCCTCCTGTTTGCTCAGTGAATCTTGGGCAGGATTGCTTCCAAGAGCATCTTGACGGATGCTTCCAAAGGTTGCCGTGAAGTGTCGATGGAAATGAAAGGCTGTTCAGGGGCTTCAAAAGGCGAGGATATGCCGGTGAATTCCTTGATTTCGCCCCGGCGTGCCTTGGCGTACAAGCCTTTGACATCTCTTTTTTCGCATTCTTCAATGGGGGTGCTGACGAAAACTTCCAGAAAATCTTTTTTTCCGATGATTTCCGATGCCATTTGGCGAATGGCTTTGGTCGGACTGATAAAAGCTGCCAAGGTGACTATCCCGCAATCCACGAATAATTTGGAAACCTCGGCTATGCGACGGATGTTTTCTGTCCGATCGCTTTCTGAGAACCCTAAATTGTTGTTGATTCCGCTCCGGATGTTGTCGCCGTCAAGGATGCGACAGAGGATGCCTCTCTGGTGGAGCTCTCTTTCCAGGGCGATAGCCAAAGTACTTTTGCCTGAACCGGAGAGACCCGTGAACCAAATCATGACGCCTTTTTGTTTCAGCAAGGCTTCCCGGTCTTCCCGTTGCAGCATTTTGTCAAATATCGGATAGATGTTTTCCGCCATATTGTAATATTAATCGTTAATCATAAGTGGCTTGTCATTTTGCGATAAACCACGGATTTAGCAAATTTTCCTTGTTGTAGGTCAGGGGCGTTGTGCCGTCCGTCTGGTACAATTCCTTTCCGGCCGCCTTGGCGATGGCGTGACCTGCCGCAGTGTCCCATTCCATGGTGGGGGCAAAACGGGGATAAATGTCCGCCGTCCCTTCGGCTACAAGGCATATCTTGATTGAACTGCCCACGGAGGTCAATTCCACGCTTCCTTTTTGCCGGCGCAATTCGTTGATGAACGTTTCGGTTTCCGGACTCATGTGCGACCGGGAAGCGACCACGACGCAGGAGGCACCGGAATGCCCGACAGGCAGCCGTTGTGCCTGTTCCTGTATCCGGAGTAAATCCGCCTCTGTTGAAGCGGTGACGTGTTCCGCCCGGAAAGCCCCTTGGTCGCTGCCGTAATAGAGGGTTTGCCTCACGGGGATGTAAATGACCCCCAATACGGGGTTGCCGTCACGGGTCAAGGCGATGTTCACGGTAAATTCTCCGTTGCGTTTGATAAATTCTTTCGTTCCGTCGAGCGGGTCGACAATCCAGACGGTCTGCCACTGGCGACGGGTTTCAAATGCGACGGTTTTGTTTTCCTCGCTGATGACCGGGTAGGGGGTGGTTGCCAGGTATTCCATGATGATGTCGTTGGACTTCCGGTCGGCAATGGTTAATGGTGAATTGTCCGCCTTGCGTTCTATGCCGAAATCCGTATCCGGATCCTGATAGATATGCAAAATCTCTTCACCGGCTTTCAGAGCTGCTGTGATCGCTGTTTTTAATAATGAATTCATACTAAATTCCGCATGCGCCGCAAAGGTATCAAAATTTTTAGTAATTCTTTTTTATCAACGGAAAAATAGCCGGGAAAATATTATCTTTGCTCCGCTTTTATTTAGCCTGTGAAATAAATTATTTAAGCATGACAATAGTTTTCTACCAGAAAGATGCGACGGTTTATGCCGTGCAGTATCAGGCGTCTGAGAATCCCCTCGATGTCAGTAAATTGGAATGGTTGTTCAGTGGTGCCCGCAGAGTGGCGGAAGGTGCCTTGAAAGGGTATTTTATCGGTCCTCGCCGGGAAATGATTACCCCTTGGAGCACGAATGCCGTGGAAATCACCCAGAATATGGGGATAAGCGGTATCCTGCGGATAGAGGAATTTATCCGGACCGATAACGAAAAGACTCCGTTCGACCCGATGCTGAAGGCATTTTACAACGGATTGGACCAGCACATCTATACCATTGACAAGCGACCGGACCCGATTGTTTACATAGACGATATTCGGGCGTACAACGTGCAGGAGGGATTGGCTTTGAATCCGGATGAGATTGCTTATCTGGAGGGTTTGGCGAAGAAATTGGGCAGAAAACTGACGGATTCCGAGGTGTTCGGTTTCTCGCAGGTCAATTCGGAACATTGCCGTCACAAGATATTCAACGGTACATTTATCATTGACGGGGAGGAGAAAGAGAGCACGCTGTTCAAGCTAATCAAAAAGACTTCCCAGGAAAATCCCAACCGGATTATTTCCGCTTACAAGGACAATTGCGCGTTTATCGAAGGTCCGGAAGTGGAACAGTTTGCTCCGCATACGCAGGATAAGCCGGATGTGTATGAAACGAAGGAAATCGGCACGGTCATTTCGCTGAAAGCCGAGACCCATAATTTCCCGACGACGGTGGAACCGTTCAACGGTGCCGCAACAGGAAGCGGTGGGGAGATTCGCGACCGGATTGCCGGAGGGCAGGCGGCTCTTCCGTTGGCAGGTACGGCGGTTTACATGACTTCTTATCCGCGTCTGGATGCTTCCCGGCTTTGGGAGCAGCGCCTCGACCCCCGGAAATGGTTGTATCAGACCCCCGAAGATATTCTGATCAAGGCTTCCAACGGCGCTTCCGATTTTGGCAATAAATTCGGTCAGCCGCTGATTTGCGGTTCCTTGCTGACCTTTGAGCACGAGGAGAACGGTCGGACGTATGGGTACGACAAGGTCATCATGCAGGCGGGCGGTGTCGGTTTCGGCAACCGCAAGCAGGCGATGAAATATACGCCCGAGGTCGGCGACAAGGTGGTGTTGCTGGGAGGAGATAATTACCGAATCGGTATGGGTGGAGGTGCCGTGTCTTCCGTGGATACCGGAGTATATGCCGGAGCCATTGAGCTGAATGCCGTGCAGCGTTCCAATCCCGAGATGCAGAAGCGGGTTTGCAATGCCATCCGCGCCATGGCGGAAAGCGAGGTGAATCCCATTGTTTCCATTCACGACCACGGAGCCGGCGGGCATTTGAACTGTTTGTCCGAACTGGTAGAGGAGACGGGTGGCAAGATTCATATGGAAAATCTGCCGGTGGGCGACCCGACGCTGTCCGCCAAGGAAATTGTTGGTAACGAGTCGCAGGAGCGTATGGGATTGGTGATGAAAGAGAAGGATGTGGCGGAATTGCAGCGGATTGCCGACCGTGAACGGGCACCTATGTATCTCATCGGAGAGACGACGGGAGATATGAAATTTACGTTTGAAAATGCCAAGACCCAGGAGAAACCCATTGACCTGGAGTTGAAAGATATGTTTGGAAATCCTCCCAAGACTATCATGGAGGACAAGACGGTGAAAGAGAAGTATGCCGGACTGGAGTACTCTGTCGACAAGTTGGAAGAATACTTGGAGCAGGTGTTGCAGATTGAGGCGGTGGCTTCCAAGGACTGGTTGACGAACAAGGTGGACCGTTCCGTCTCCGGACGGGTGGTGCGCCAGCAATGCGTGGGACCCTTGCAGTTGCCTTTGAGCGACGTGGCAGCGGTTGCCTTGGATTATAGCGGATACCGGGGAATCGCCACTTCCATCGGTCATGCTCCGGTGGCTGCCATGGCGAATGCGCCTGCCGGGTCTCGTCTTGCCATTGCCGAGGCGTTAACCAATCTGGTATGGGCTCCGGTGGAAAAGGGATTGCGGGGTGTTTCCCTGTCGGCAAACTGGATGTGGCCTTGTCGCAACGAGGGCGAGGATGCCCGTTTGTATCAGGCGGTGCAGGCAGCCAGTGACTTTGCCATTGAATTGGGCGTGAATATCCCGACCGGAAAGGATTCTCTTTCCATGACTCAGAAATACGGCGACAAGAAGGTCTATGCGCCGGGTACCGTCATCATTTCCACGGTGGGCGAGGTGACCGATGTACGCAAGATTGTCGTGCCGGTGTTGAAGAACGACCCCGCCACGGAAATCGTTTATATTGATTTCTCATTCGACAAGCTGAAACTGGGCGGTTCCAGTTTTGCCCAGATTTTGAACAAGGTGGGACTGGACGTGCCGGATGTGAAAGACAGCAAGTATTTCGCAAACGCCTTCATGGCAATACAGCAATTGGTGGACGAAGGCGTGGTGCTGGCAGGGCATGACATTTCGGCGGGCGGTATGGTGACGGCTTTGCTTGAAATGTGTTTTGCCGACAATCGCCTAGGTTTGGAAGTCGATTTCTCTTTCCTGGCAGAGAAGGATGTGGTCAAGATTCTGTTTGCCGAGAATCCGGGCGTGTTGATTCAGATTGCCGACAAGGATGCTCGGAAAGTGTCCGATTTGCTGGATAAAGCTGGAGTGGTTTACGGATTCCTGGGCAAGCCGGGCAAGGCAGGCAAATTGAGCCTGAAGCAGGGAGACGCTTCCTGGACACTGGATATCGCCTCGTTGCGCGACCTGTGGTTCAAGACCTCTTATTTGCTCGACCGTCGCCAGAGCGGTGAGGCGAAAGCCTTGGAGAGATACCAGAGTTACAAGCACAATGAATTGAAATACAAGTTCCCGAAAGGATTTACCGGAAAACTGGCGGATTTGGGATTGGATTTGCACCGCAAGGTGAAATCGGGTGTCCGGGCTGCCGTTATCCGTGAAAAGGGATGCCAGTGCGAGCGGGAAACCGCTTGGGCGTTGCATCTTGCCGGCTTTGACGTGAAGGACGTTCACATGACCGATTTGATTAGCGGTCGGGAGACCTTGGAGGATGTGAACATGATTGTCTTTGTCGGGGGATTCTCGAACTCCGACGTGCTGGGTTCCGCCAGGGGCTGGGTTGGAGCTTTCAAGTACAATGAAAAGGCGAGCCGGGCGCTGGCGAACTTCTACAAGCGGGAAGATACCTTGAGCCTGGGTATCTGCAACGGTTGCCAGCTTCTCGTGGAATTGGGGCTGATTTATCCGGAGCACAAGGAGATGCCGAAGATGTTGCACAACGATTCCCATAAATTTGAGTCCGGCTTTGTCAGTGTGACGATTGAACCGAACCATTCGGTGATGCTGGAATCCTTGGCAGGTAGCCGTTTGGGTATCTGGATTGCCCACGGAGAAGGAAAATTCAGTCTGCCGTATGCGGAAAGCGAGTATCATATTCCCATGAAGTACGCTTACGATGCCTATCCGGCAAATCCGAACGGTTCACCGTTCGCGACGGCGGCGATTTGCAGCAAGGACGGCAGACATCTGGCAATGATGCCACACCTGGAAAGAGCCATTTATCCGTGGAACTGGGCTTATTATGCAGAAGGAAGGGAAGGAGACGAGGTAAGTCCTTGGATTGAGGCGTTTGTCAATGCACGGAAGTGGATTGAAGCCCGGAAATAAGCTAACCCCCATATTAACGAAACGAGACTGTCTGACATCTGTTGGGCAGTCTCGTTTGTTTTGTGTCGCTATTCGTTTATTTTATCTGTAATTGATTCGTCGCTCTATCGAATTGATATTGCTTTTCCCCGATGTTATCCCCGTATTTGCGGTCGAAATCCACCAAAAAAAACGTCCGTTTTTATTGGTTGAAAGTTCATAAGGTTCATAAAGTTTATAAAGTTCCGGTTGGGAATGGGTTATGCCCATCTCTTTCGGAATGAATTTCCCATTATTTTCAAGGTTTTAACGGTAACAAACAAATATTACGGACAAGAATATAGATTTGTTATTTTTTTGTATATTTGTATCGTTTTTTTTAAGAAAAATGTTCCAATAAAAACGGACGTTTTTTTTTGAGGAAAAACACAGGGCGAAAACGTTTTCGCTTTGTATGGGGAAGCTTCGGAGAGTATGGCTGGTGTCTCGTTTCTGTAGCATCAGGCGTACAAAGATTGAAATAATGAGGAAGCTTGTTCAGGCAAGTGGACTTTATTTGTATAAACACTTAACTCTAAACACTTTAATTATGACAAAACACTTAGGATTAGCAGCAATGCTATTGTTCTCTTTCTTATGTGTAGGCAATAATGCCTTTGCAGAAAAGAGAACGGCGAGTGCATCGGCTCAACAGCAACAGACGGGCAGATGTACCGGAGTGGTAAAGGATGCCAAGGGCGAAACCATTGTCGGGGCATCCGTAGTGGTAAAAGAAACGATACAGACTTCCATTGTCGGTACCACCACCGGTATTGACGGGGATTTCTCCTTGAACAATGTTCCTGTGGGAAGCACGATTATGGTTTCTTTTATCGGTTATGTAACCCAGGAAGTAACCTGGAATGGCACACCCTTGACCATTGTGCTGAAAGAGGACACCAAAACTTTGGAAGAAGTGGTGGTAGTGGGGTTCGGTACGCAGAAGAAAGCCAACCTCACCGGTGCTGTTGCTACTGTTTCCGGTAAGGAAATCGCCGCTCGTCCCGTCAATACCGTAGCCGATGCTCTTCAGGGTATGGCTGCCGGTCTTGATGTGCTTGGAGCCGCTCGCGGTGGTCAGCTCGGTGCTCCCCGTACCATGAATATCCGCGGTACAGGTACAATCGGTGCCGGCTCTTCCGTAAATCCCCTTGTTCTCGTCGACGGTATGGAGGGAGATATCAATCAGCTTAACCCCGCCGACATAGAAAACATCTCTATTCTTAAGGACGCCGCGGCCGCCTCAATCTACGGTTCGCGTGCTGCCGGTGGTGTCATCCTTATCACCACCCGCACCGGTAAGGAAGGCAAAGTTTCTGTGAATTACAGCGACTCTTTCCGTTGGAGCCACGCTGTGGGTATGCCCAAGATGGCTGACGCATGGACATGGGCAAACGTCATGAATCAGGCGGCAAACAATAGCGGTGAGAACTGGTTCTCACAGGACTACCTGGATAAACTGAAAGAAGTTGTAGCTGATCCGTCAAAGGCTACCATGTTCCGCAACCCCACCAACAATCACTGGGAGGTATGGGACTTAACCGATATCCTGCCTATCGCTAATACCGACTGGCTTGACGAGCACTTCGGTACAACTCCCTTCTCGCAGGAGCACAATATCTCGATCAATGGCGGTACTGAGAAGTTTAATTACTACTTCTCAGGCAATATCCTTTCTCAGGAAGGTAACCTGCGCTATGGTAAGGATAACCTTCATCGCTATACCACTAACGGTAAAATCAATGTGGAGCTTGCCAAGTGGCTACGCTTTGGATACAGCACCCGTTGGTACCGTGGTCAATACGATGCACCCTCATTCGTAAGTGAAGAAACATCTAATGAGCTCTATCACAACATCGCACGTTATTGGCCTATCGTACCTACCCACGATCCTAACGGTTATCCTGTAGTAGAGTCATTTATCGATGCGATGGAAAATGGCGGTCGCTACAAGACGAATGAAGACAAACTCGACCACCAGTTCTCTTTCATCCTCACTCCAGTCACCGGTCTGACTGTAAATGCCGAATTCAACTATCGCACCATTCACTATAATCGGAGCCAGGTGATTCAGCAGTGCTACGGTTGGGACACCGACGGTATAGCATACAATAATAACCCTAACGGTTTCCCCTACGGTGGAGGAGGTACGGGATCTCGCATTACTGAATACAATCGTCGTGCCAACTACTTTAACCCCAATGTTTTCGGTACATACAGCTTTAATGTTGCCGAAGATCACGAGTTTAAGATCATGGTCGGTTTCCAGAGCGAGTGGTACAACCAGAAATGGTTCCAGGCTGAGCGTAACGGTATCATCAACCGTTTGCCTTATCTCTCTATGACTGATGGAAATACGACTACGGTAGGTGGTGGAGAGGATACATGGTCAACCGCAGGTTTCTTCGGTCGTATCAACTATGACTACAAAGGACGCTATCTCGTAGAGGGTAATCTCCGTTACGACGGTTCCTCACGCTTCCGCGCCGATAGTCGCTGGACATGGAGCCCCTCTTTCTCACTCGGTTGGAATATAGCCAAGGAGGATTTTTGGGGAGATTTCACACAGGTATGCGATCAGCTTAAGCTTCGCTACTCTTGGGGTAAGTTGGGTAACCAGAATACGGATAACTGGTATCCGACCTATGTAACGATGGGCTATAGCGGTAACTCTTCAGGCTGGCTTGTAAACGGTAATAAGAATGCTACAGCTTCAATGCCTGGTCTCGTATCATCCACCCTTACCTGGGAGAAGAACCGTACCTGGGACATCGGTCTCGACTGGTCGCTTTTCAACAACCGTCTCACCGGTACGATAGATTACTATAACCGCAGCACCATCGACATGGTGGGTCCCGGCTATGTACTTCCCGGCGTATTCGGCGCAAAGGTGCCTAATACCAATAACCTCTCTATGACCACTAAAGGTTGGGAACTCTCTATAAGCTGGCGTGACCGCATAGAGGACTTTAACTATGGCATCACATTCAATCTCTATGACCACATCACTACGGTTGACGAGTATCCCACCAACGATACCTATAATCTTGGCACCTACTATAACGGTAGCAGGCTCGGTGATATCTGGGGCTATACTTCTGTAGGGATAGCTAAGACTAACGATGAAATGAACGCACACCTCGATGCGCTTGATGCTACATATACGCAAAAAAATGGGGCGGCACCGAGTAATCCTCGTACCGGTCAAAACCGTTTCGGTACTGGCTGGCAGGCAGGTGATATGATGTATGCCGATATCAATGGCGACGGTGTAATCAGCAATGGTGCATACACCCTAAAGGATCATGGTGACCTTAGCGTAATCGGTAATACAACGCCTCGTTTCAATTTCGGTCTGAATCTCGAAGCACAGTGGAAGGGATTTGACCTGAAGGTCTTCTTCCAGGGGACAATGAAACGTGATTACTGGGCAGGTGGCGTTATGATGTTTGGTGCTTGTAATGCGGGGAAATGGCAGGCTGTCGTATTTGAGCCTCACACCGATTATTTCCGTCCTGCAGATACCTCTGATCCGCTCGGTCCGAATGTGAATGCTTATCTTCCCCGTGTAAACTGGGGCGGTCCTAACAATACCGCTGTTCAGAGTAAGTATCTCCAGAACGCAGCTTATTGCCGCCTGAAGAACATAACGCTTGGCTACACGATTCCTGCGGCACTCACTCGTAAGATCTGTATCGAACGCGCACGTATCTTTGTATCGGGTGAAAACCTTGCTAATATCACCAAATTCACAAAGATGGGCGATCCCGAGCTTATCGAGGCTTATGACAAGGGCTACGGTTTTGCAAAAGTTTATCCTATTTCGCGTGTTTTCTCACTCGGTCTTAACGTAACATTCTAAATTTGAATTCATTATGAATAAATATATTAGTTCTGTCTTAGCTGTGGTGGTTGCATTTGGTCTCACAGGCTGTAACGACTACCTGAATCAGCAGCCGGAGGATAAGCTTATTCCTGAGAATTTCTTTACCTCTCCTGCAAATCTTCTGGCTTATACTTTAAATTTCTATACCATTCTGCCAAGCCACTCTGACAATACTTATCAGCTCGGAACTTTCTCATCCGACAATGGTACGGATAACCAGGTGTTCCGTACAATAGGCAATATGTACGTGCCGGGTGAATGGCGTGTAGGAACTGGCACAGACAACTGGGCGTTTGATAATATCCGTTCACTCAACTATTTCCTTAAGAATGCAGAGGATGCTATTGCAAACAATGGTATAAGCGGATCAGAAGCTCTGATCAATCAGGCTCTTGGTGAAGGATATTTCTTCCGCGCTTATGCCTATTGGCAGTATTATTCTGCTGTGGGCGACTATCCTATTATAGACGAAGTGCTCCCTGACGATCAGGAAATCCTCCTTGAGGCTTCGAAACGCCAGCCCCGCAACAAGGTGGCACGTCATATACTCGATGATTTAACCCAAGCTGTACGGTATCTTCCGGAAAACTCTTCTTATGGCAAGAACGGTCTGAGCAAAGACGCTGCAAATCTCTTCCGCAGCCGCGTGGCTCTCTTCGAGGGTACATGGCTCAAGAGCCATAAGGGAACCGCTCTTGTTCCCGGTGGAAAGGGATGGCCCGGCGATGAGGCGATGCTTGAGGGCTTCAATATCGACAGTGAGATTGATTATTTCCTCAAAGAGGCGATGACTTCTGCAAAGGCGGTAGGTGATAAGTACGTCAATAATCTTGTTGAGAATAAGGATGCTCCTGAAGGCATGACCTCCGGCTTCACAGAGGCTAATCCTTATTATTGCATGTTCTGTGCGGTTGATCCCAGCAAATATAGCGAGGTTCTTCTCTACAGGACGTATAGTATTTCGCAGAATCTTGCCACTCAGATTCAGGCTCAGTTCCAGAAGAATGCAGGTGGTACAGGATGGACCCGCGGTATGGTAAATTCCTTCCTCATGCGCAATGGTCTTCCCATTTATGCTGCTGGCTCTGGTTATGACCCAGCATGGGAGAATCAGGGTGTCTCTGCCACTATCCAGGGGCGTGATTCACGTCTGACAATCTTCACCAAGGGCGACGAATCGGTGATTTCCCTCGGTCTCGATGGAGCTACCCCTGCTCTTTATAATATGAACTGGATGTTCAGTGCGGATAATAACACTCGTTGTCCCACCGGTTACGCGATCAAGAAAGGACAGGGATACGACTATAAGGAGGCCCAGGGTAACCTTCAGTCTGTCACTGCCTCTATCGTATTCCGTGCAGCTGAAGCTCTGCTCAACTACATGGAGGCTTGTGTAGAGCTCACCGGAAATGTTGACGGAACAGCTGACGGTTACTGGAAAGCTCTGCGTCGTCGCGCTTATGTGGATGAAGACTACAACAAGACGATTACTGCAACTATCATGACAGAGGAAGCTAAAGGCGACTGGGGCGCATATACCCAGGGAGTTTTGGTATCGCCGACACTTTACAACGTGCGTCGCGAGCGTCGTAACGAGCTCTGTGCCGAGGCTCTTCGTCTGCTGGATCTTCGTCGCTGGGCGGCTCTTGATCAGCTGATTACAGAGCCCTATCAGATAGAGGGTATCAAATACTGGGGTACAGTATATAACGATTCTACCTCTAATCTGGCTATTCGGAATTCCGATGGCAAGTATATCAAGCCTGTCGTTAATGAAAGCGGTAGCGACGGTAATATGTCACCTGAGGCGAACAGCCCCTATGTTCGTCCCTTCCAGATCAGCAAGACTGAAAACCTCGTATGGGATGGTCTGAAATTTACCCGAGCACATTATCTCTCGCCAATCGGTTACACAGCATTTGTAAATGCCTCTGTTAACCGTAACGATGTGTCAACAACGGTTATCTA
This sequence comes from uncultured Odoribacter sp., assembly GCA_947176455.1. Taxonomy (GTDB): domain Bacteria; phylum Bacteroidota; class Bacteroidia; order Bacteroidales; family Marinifilaceae; genus Odoribacter. The sequence goes on from CAMWQQ010000020.1 coordinate 12,396, forward strand.
TCAGAACCCCGGATGGCCTATCAGGGGAGGAGAAGGAGCTTTTGATATCGATAAGTAATTGACTACTACGATTGCGGGCGACTCTTTAAGCGGAGTCGCCCGTTTTTGTTTATAAGACTTATTATTTCGTTCATAGCCATATTGGCAAGTTTTTTTTGCTGAAATCACTGTAAGTCAGATTGATATATTGACATTTGGTTATATGATGTTGGCGAGTTCATCAATATGTTTCAAGACGAATTCCTCCACGCCAATATAAAATATGCCGGTTTCGTCATACCATGGGATGATGTTGTCGCGAACTACGACGATTTTTTTATAAGAGTCATTGACACGACGCAAAGAGTTCGTCTCCTGCAAGCGCTTCTCTTCGTCCGGAATAGCAAGTGCGGATTGAATGTAACACCGCTTGTTTATCTTGTTTACGACAAAATCTATTTCCAGTTTGGAGCGCTTGGTTTTTCCTTCCTGGTCTTTATAGAAGACAGGAACGATTCCGACATCGACGTTGAATCCGCGTGCGGACAATTCGTTATATATCACATTTTCCATAATATGCGATTCTTCCTGTTGTCGAAAATTCAGTTGGGCATTGCGCAGACCAATATCCGTGAAATAGTATTTCGTGGGCGTATTGATGTATTTTTTGCCTTTGACATCATATTGATAAGCCTTGCGGATAAGAAACGCATCCGAAAAATAGTTCAAGTAAGCATTTATGGTGGCATCGTTTATTTTTATTTGTTTGACACTTTGAAAAGTGTGCTCCAGTTTGGTCGGGTTGGTCAGTGAACCGACGTTGCTTGCAACGATATTAAGCAAATCGCCAAGTATGCCGATATCGTTTTTAATCTTATTGCGCTCAATGACGTCGGCAAGATAAGTTCTGTTTATCAAATCTTGCAAATA
>CAMWQQ010000021.1 GCA_947176455.1 uncultured Odoribacter sp.
GCGGCTTCCACGGCGACAATGTCCCCCTCCTGCAAAGGCAGGTGGGAAGGATTGCAATAGAACCCTTTCCGGGTATTTTTGAAACGCACCTCCACAATCTCGGGAGCATTGTGAATGGCAGGCACATCCTTCAGCCAGTTGTACACGCTCAATTTGCCCGCCAGCAAACGGTGGTCAATGACGGGCTCAGGACGCGGATGCCGGGTATGAAGCTGTTGCACCTCCTCGACCTCTTCCTCCTGCTTCGGGACGGCAAATTCTCCTGCCTTGAGAGGCTCTTCCTCTTTTTCGTCATCCGCCTCCTCCATAAAACCGGGAACCTCCTCCGGTTGCGTCTCCTGCGCCGGAGTCTCCGATTGTTCCCGGGAATCCTGCGGAGTCATTTCTTCTTCCCGCTCTATATCGTTATTATCTTGTATCTCATTCATAATCCTATTCTTTTATGCTGATAAAAATTAATTCGGTCTGATGTTCTGCATCACCTTGATGCACAAATCCGTAAATATGATTTTGGCATTTCCGTTGCGACTGATATCATTGTACGCACGTTCAAACTCGGAAGTTAGGGGAAGGACATTCCCTTCATGCACATAGGGCGAAAAACGTTCAGAAAATTCCTTTTCCCGCTCCGTCATGTAATTCAGCTCGTTCAATCCGAAATTGCGGACGAAATTCTCCCGAATCATCCGGACGGCATGGACGAGGAAACTTTTTTGGCGTTCCCTGCCCACCCCGGTGATTTCATTCACCCATTCATTGACAGGAAGCATTTTTCGTGCCCAGCAAAGTCGCATCAAGCTAACGAACTTTTCTTGATTGTAAATCTGCTCCTCGCTTTCATCCAACAATCGGAGCGCCCTGTGCCAGTTGCCCGAAGCCACGTGAGCAAACTCCTCCGCCCGTTCGGGCGAAATCCCTTTTGCCGAAATCAATTGCCCCTTGATTTGCTCCTGGGACAAAGGAGGTATGTTGATGCGTTGCAAACGTGACTGTATGGTGTTGATGATTTGCTCCGGATGTTCGGAAACCATCAGAAACAACGTTTTGTCAAACGGTTCCTCGATGATTTTCAACAGCTTGTTGGAACACTCCGGATTCATCTTTTCGGGCAGCCACATGACCATGATTTTGTAATCGGACTCGAACGGCTTCAAATTCAGCTTTCGCAAGATGTTCACGCTCTCCTCCGTATAAATCGCCGCCTGGGCATTGTCCTCCGCTCCCATATACGAAAACCATTCCGCCAGATTGAAATACGTGCCCTGCAAAAGCAGGTTCCGCCATTCGTTTATGTACTCGTCGCTCACGGGACTCTTCGCCTTTCGGATGACGGGAAACACGAAATGCAGGTCGGGATGGATGTATTTCTGCATCTTCCGGCACGAGGGGCATTCCCCGCAGGCATCATCCCCCTTGTTTCCGGTGCAAAAGACGTATTGCGCAAAAGCCAGTGCCAACGCCAACGAGCCGTATCCCGTGTCGCCGGCAAACAACTGGGCATGGCTGACCCGTCCCGTTTTCAGGGAATTGACCAGCCTTCGCTTGATATCCTCATGTCCAATGACGTCTTTAAACACCTGCCTTCAATTTTAGGTCCGGACATCCCCGCAAGGGAATCCCGAACCGAATTTGTCAATTACGACTGCAACCGGATGCCCAGTTCCTTGAACTGCTCTTCAGAAATCTCCGACGGAGAATCAATCATCACATCCCGTCCGGAATTGTTCTTCGGGAATGCAATGGTGTCCCGGATGCTGTCCAGTCCGGCAAACATGGAAACCAGACGGTCGAACCCGAAGGCGATACCGCCGTGAGGAGGTGCGCCGTACTTGAAAGCGTTCAACAGGAAGCCGAACTGCTTATCCGCCTGCTCGGGCGTGAATCCCAGACACTTGAACATGCGCTGCTGCAACTGCGAATCGTGAATCCGAATGGAACCACCGCCAATCTCCACGCCATTGATGACCATATCATAGGCATTGGCGCGCACGGCACCCGGATTGCTTTCCATCATATCGGTATCTTCCGGCTTAGGTGACGTGAAAGGATGGTGCATCGCATAGAATCGTTGTGTTTCCTCGTCCCATTCCAGCAACGGGAAATCCACCACCCACAATGGTTTGAAAACGTCTTTGTCGCGCAAGCCGAGACGATTGCCCATTTCCAGACGCAACTCGCACAACTGGGGCAGGGTCTTGTTCTTGGGACCGCAAAGAATCAGTATCAAATCGCCCGGTTTCGCCTGGCAGGATTCCGCCCAACGTTTCAGGTCGTCTTCATTATAGAATTTGTCCACGGAAGATTTCAGCGTTCCGTCTTCATTGTATTTCACATAAACCAGTCCCTTGGCTCCGACTTGAGGACGCTTCACAAAGTCGGTCAGTTCGTCCAACTGCTTACGGGTATAAGAGGCGCACCCGGTAGCACAAATGGCTCCGACATATTCCGAAGCGTTGAACACGGCGAAATCCCGGTGCTTTGCCTGGGCGGTCAAATCGACAAACTTCATATCGAAACGGAGGTCCGGCTTGTCGCAACCGTAGTATTCCATGGCATCGTGCCAAGTCATCCGTTGCAACGCGGGAATGTCAATGCCCCGAATTTCTTTGAACAGGTGACGAATCAGCCCTTCGAAAATGTCCAGTACGTCATCCCGCTCAACGAACGACATTTCGCAGTCGATTTGCGTAAACTCCGGCTGCCGGTCAGCACGCAAATCCTCGTCCCGGAAACATTTGACGATTTGATAGTAACGGTCGAAACCCGCCACCATCAGCAACTGCTTGAAGGTCTGCGGACTCTGAGGCAAGGCGTAAAACTGTCCCTGATTCATCCGCGAAGGCACCACGAAATCCCGGGCTCCCTCCGGCGTACTTTTGATAAGCACCGGAGTCTCCACTTCCATAAAACGCAAGTTGTCCAAGTAATTGCGAATCAAATGTGCCATCCGGTGACGCAACTCCAGGTTCTTCCGAACCACCTGACGACGCAGGTCAAGATAACGGTACTTCATCCGGATTTCATCTCCTCCGTCACTGTTGTCCTCAATGGTGAAAGGAGGCACCTCGGACGGACTGAGCACGTCGATGCTCTCTATGATGATTTCAATATCGCCCGTCGGAATTTTGTTGTTTTTACTGGTCCGCTCCACCACTTTGCCGTTCACCTGAATGACAAACTCCCTGCCAAGCCCTGCAATGCGGTCCTTGATGTCTTTTGAGGCGGATTCCTCGACAACCAACTGGGTGATGCCGTACCGGTCACGCAAATCGATGAAAGTCATGGCGCCCAGATTCCTGATTTTCTGCACCCAACCGCTCAACGTAACGTGCTGGTTGACATGCTCAAGCCGAAGCTCCCCACAAGTATGTGTTCTGTACATTATATATGAATTTAATAAATTATAAACGATAAACGCCTTTTTTACCCATTGGCGAAAGTACTAAGAATTTATCAAACTATGGAATAATGAGACGAAAAAGATGCCCCATTCCTTTTCAATCCCCTTTTCTTCGTTTTAACGCCCCAAAATCATCCGCCTATGGATAAATATTGTATTTTTGCGGGAAAAATCTGATTATGAACACATTGTATTCCTACATTCCTCGGAAAATGCCGATTATCGCCTTCGTCTGCATGATATTCGTCACTTATCCCAATGTCGTATGGATTCCGTGGAACCTGGCACGACTGAACATCGGCGAAGGGCCCGGATTCTGGATATTCTTCGCCTTTCGCATGCTATATTTCTACGCTCTGTTCTATTTTCAACTGAGATACAACATCCGGCAAATCAGCAACGTTTCATTTACGGCACGTTTCGGACGAAACTTCCTTTACACGCTGACGGGATGCGCCGCATTTGTCGGGCTATCCTACGGCTTGCCGCTACTGGGCATTCAGACCGGATACATAGGCAATATCCTGCTGTTCCAGTTCTTCGTCGTATGCCTCCTCTGCACTTTCATCGGCTACATATCCGTACTGTATGACAGCCAGCAGGAGAAAGAACAGGAAATAGAACGGCTCCGCATCGAAAACTTGCAAAGCCGGTGCGACGCCCTCGCCAACCAAATCAATCCGCATTTCTTTTTCAACTCGCTCAACGGCATATCCTCTCTCATCCGAAAAGGGGACGATGAAAAGACTTTACGATACGTGACCAAGTTGTCGGACATCTTCCGTTACATCCTGCAAAGCGACCGGCGGGGACTGGTGCCATTGGGCGAAGAATTGGCATTCATCCGCTCGTTCATCCACGTTCTGGAAGTGAGGTTCGAAGGCAAACTGACCTGCTCGGTACAGGTGCCCGAAGAAGACCATACCTTGTCTCTGCCCGTACTTTCGCTCCTGCCACTGGTGGAAAATGTGACAGTACACAACCGGATAGACAGCGACCATCGAATGAATATCGCCATTCGGATGAACGGCGACGAACTGGAAATATCCAATCCGATATATCCCAAACTCGTCCCGCCCGACACGAACGGAACCGGACTGCACAATCTCCGCAACCGTTTTGAACTGATGATGAAGAAAGACATCCGCACAGAAACGGACGGCAACACGTTCAGCGTATTCCTCCCGTTAAAATAAAAAACAATGAAAGTACTGATAGTAGAAGACGAAACCGCCGCTTAAGAAAATATCGTGGAAGAATTGCACGCCATCGACCCCTCGATAGAAATCTCCGGCAATACAGAAAGCGTGAGCCGGACGGCGGAATGGTTGCAAAACAATCCGCAACCGGACTTGATTTTTATGGACATACACCTGTCCGACGGCTCGGCATTCCTGCTCTTCGACCGGATGAAAGTTGAAACCCCGATTGTCTTCACAACGGCATACGACCAATACGCCATGGATGCTTTCCGGGTCAACAGCATCGACTACCTGCTGAAACCGATAAAGCCGGAGGAACTGCAAAGGGCGCTGGATAAATTCCGGCATTGGATGCCCGCCGATATGAGAGACTACCTCTCCCGGCTGATGACCCTGGCGCCCCAACCCGTCTACAAGGACAAAATCCTGCTCCCGTTGCGCGACAAGCTCCTGCCAGTGTCCCTGACCGATGTCGCCTGTTTCTACACCACCAACAAACAGACGCTTGTCTGCCTGAAAAACGGCACGCAATACGCATATACCAAAACACTGGAACAAATTATGGCGATGATCAACCCCTCCCGATTCATCCGGGCGAACAAACAATACATCATTGCGCGCGACAGCGTGAAAGAAATCACCGTCTGGTTCGACAGCCGCCTGCTGGTAAAACTGGCTGTGGAAACACCCGAGCCCATTTATATCAGTAAGAACCGGGCAACGGATTTTAAAGCGTGGATGGTGCAAGAGGATTCGTTGTAAACTAAAGATTATCGTATTTTCTTCCAAAAAACATTCGCTTTTTTTGCGAACTTTCAAAAAGCCTTTATATTTGTGGAAGATATGATTGCAAACGAATTCGTTTTTACAGATAAGGGCATAGACTCATTGTTCGATAAGGTTGCCGGTCTTATAGAACAAGCAAGGACGTACATTGCCACCTCCATAAATATCGCAGAGGTTTATACGAAATATCATATCGGACAACATATCGTTGAATATGAACAAGAAGGGAATACCAGGGCGCAATATGGGAAACAAGTATTGAAAGGTCTGTCTGAAAGACTGACTGCACGCTTTGGATCAGGTTGGTCTTATGCCAATATGAAAAACATCAGGCAGTTCTATATTGTATATTCCAATAGGCAACCCGGCGATTATCCTTTTGAGGTAGAAAAAGCTAACCGGCGGTTAGCCAATTACACGGATTATTCTGAAAATCCGAATGACATACAAGCCAAAACGTTACCTGAAAATGGTTTTATGCTCTCTTGGTCTCACTACCTCATCCTGATGCGTGTCGAGAATCCAGAGGCTCGAAGTTTCTATGAAATCGAATGTGCGCAACAGCAGTGGTCAAAAAGGCAACTCAGTAGGCAGGTGGGCTGTAGTCTTTATGAACGATTGGCTTTAAGCCGAAACAAAGATGAAGTAAAACGTCTGGCAAAAGAGGGACAAACAATAGAAAAGCCGTCCGATATCATAAAGAATCCCATAACATTAGAATTTTTAGGTTTAAAACCAGATGTCGCATATTCTGAGTCGAAGTTAGAAAATGCCATTATCAGCAGGATGCAACAATTTTTGCTGGAACTTGGGAAAGGATTTCTTTTTGAAGCCCGTCAAAAACGGTTTACATTTGAGGAACAGCACTTTTATGTGGATCTGGTCTTTTACAATCGATTACTACAATGTTATGTGCTCATTGACTTGAAAACCGACAAACTCTCTCATCAAGATCTTGGACAGATGCAGATGTATGTAAATTATTACGATCGCTATATAAAACAAGATTTTGAAAAACCAACTATCGGAATTTTGCTTTGTGAGCGAAAAAATGATGCGCTTGTTGAGTTGACCTTACCTAAAGATGCCAATATCTATGCTTCAGCTTATCAATTATATCTACCAGATAAAGCATTGCTTCAGGCAAAAGTGAAAGAATGGATTGAGGAGTTTGAAGAGAACAACGCATGTTGCGATTTATAAACGGCAAATAATTCGTTTTCAGGCGGCATCTTTCCGCTTTCGTGCCGATTCCTGCATCAGGAGGAGCAGGGGACTGTAAATTTGCAGTCAAACAATCGACTTACAATTATAGATTATCGCATTCATCTCAAAATTGCCGTTGCAATCCTCCTGCCGTGCCTGCTGTCAGCGTGCAGGAAAGCCAAAGAGGGAACGGCCGCTCCCCGGCAATACCCGACAGTTGTACTCGCTCCCGTCAGCCGGACACAGGAAACACAATACCCCGCCATACTCAAAGGCAGGCAAAACGTAGAGATACGTCCGCAATGCAGTGGCATCATCACGCAGATTTGCATAGAAGAAGGGGCGGAAATCAGCAAAGGACAAACCTTGTTCGTCATCGACCAGGCACCTTTCCTCGCCGCCTTGAAAACTGCTTCCGCCAATGTATCGCAAGCCGAGGCACGACTGGCAACTGCGCATCTCGTCCTGGACAGCAAAAAAACGCTGTTCAACGAAAACGTCATTTCCGAATACGAATTACAGACCGCCGCGAACGAGTTAAAAATCGCCGAGGCGACACTCGAACAGATGCGGGCACAACACGACAACGCGCGCACCGAACTTGCCTATACCGTGGTGAAAAGTCCGGTGAACGGCGTGGCGGGAATGATTCCCTACCGGGAGGGAGCGTTGGTGGACAGGAACATCGCCGAACCATTGGTATGCGTGTCGGACACGGAAGAAGTGTTCGCCTACTTCTCCGTCCCGGAAAGCGATGAACTGACAAGAACCGCCAGACAAGGGAACACCGGAATCACTTTCCGGCCGGCAAACAAAGCCTTTCCTGTCGCAAAGGGTAGCATCGACGCTGTCAGCGGCACGGCAGACTCCCGAACGGGCACTGTGAGGCTGCGGGCAAGAATCCCCAACCGCAATAGAACGCTGTACGACGGCAACACGGGGACCGTCATCGTGGCATCGGAAACAACGGACTGCCTTGTCGTTCCCCAAACCGCCACCTACGAAATCCAAAACCGCACGTTCGTCTACCGGGTCGAAAACGGGAAGGCCGTTTCCGTTCCCGTGGAAACCAAAGACATCGGCAACGGAAAAGAATACATCGTCATTTCCGGACTGAAAGCCGGTGACGAAATCATATCCGAAGGAGCGGGACTGGTGCGCGAAGGAACGGAAATCACCCGATACACAACTTCTAAAAACACTTCGCGATGAACTTGCAGACTTTTATCAACCGTCCGATACTCTCCGGCGTATTGTCGGTCATCATCGTCCTGCTCGGCATCATCGGGCTGGTACAATTGCCCGTCGAGCAATTCCCCGAAATCGCACCGCCCACGGTCAGGGTAAGCGCCACCTACACGGGCGCAAACGCCGAAACATTGCAAAAAGCCGTTGTCGCTCCATTGGAAGAAGCAATCAACGGCGTAGAGAATATCAATTACATGACCTCCACCGCCGCCAACAACGGCACAGCGACTATCAACGTCTACTTTCGACAGGGAACGGATCCCGATATGGCAGCCGTAAACGTACAGAACCGCATCGCCTCGGCACAGGGCGTACTGCCGGCGGAAGTGATACGCTCCGGCATCACCGTGCGGAAAAGCCAGAACAGTACAGCAAAAATTGTGGCATTGTACAGCCCCGACGATAGCTTCGACCAGAAATTTCTGTACAATTATTTCAAAATAAACATAGAACCCCGTCTGGCACGTATCCCCGGCGTGGGCGACATCACCGTGTTCGGTTCCGACTATTCGCTCCGCATCTGGCTGAATGCGGAAAAAATGGCAACCTACGGACTTGTCCCTGCCGACATCGCCGGCATATTGGACGAACAGAACGTGGAAGCTCCTGCCGGCACGCTGGGAGCAGACCTAAACAATACGTTTCAGTATGTGCTGAAATACCGGGGACGCCATGAAAACGAAGAGGATTTCGGCAACCTGGTCGTCAAATCCTTCCCCGACGGCAGCATCCTGCGCCTGAAAGAGGTAGCGGACGTGGAACTCGGTTCTCTGAGTTATGCCACACGGAACGAATTAATCGGACACCCAGGCTCCAACTGTATGATCGCGCAGGCACCCGGTTCCAATGCCAATGAAATCGTCGAGGCGATAGACGAAGTGATACGCGATGCCGCCACCCAACTGCCCAAAGGCATGGAACTGGTGGACCTGATGAGCATCAAGAGCTTTCTGGACGCTTCCGTGCACAATGTCATAGAAACCCTGATAGAAGCCATTCTGCTGGTCATTCTCATCGTGTGGTTGTTTCTGCGCAACCTGCGCTCCACGGTCATTCCCGCCGTTGCCATTGTCGTGTCGCTGATCGGCACATTCGCCTTTCTTCACTTCGCAGGAATGTCCGTCAATATGCTGACTCTCTTTGCTCTCGTACTCGTCATCGGCACCGTGGTAGATGACGCGATAGTCGTCGTCGAAGCCGTACAGTCCCGGTTCGACAGCGGATGCCGTTCGCCCCGCCGGGCTACGGAAGAGGCAATGCAGGGAATTGCTCGTCCGCTCGTCACCACCTCCCTCGTATTTATGGCGGTATTCATCCCGGTTTGCTTCATCGGCGGTGCGACAGGCAAATTCTACACCCAATTCGGTCTGACCATGGCAGTCGCCGTCTGCATCTCCACCTTCAATGCCCTGACGCTTAGTCCGGCATTGTGCGTACTACTGATGAAACCAACGACGGCTTCCGGAAAAACCTCCCGCTTTGCCGCAGCCTACGATGCCGCCTTCCGGGGGATGACCCGCAAATACAAAACCGCCGTACTGGTGCCGCTCCGCCACAAACTCCTTGCCGGCATTCTGCTGATTGCCGCCACCTGCGCATTTTTCTATCTGCTAAATGCGACCAAAACGGGACTTGTCCCCGACGAAGACACCGGAACTATCGTGGTTGATGTACAGGCAGCGCCCGGAACAAGCCTTGCCCAAACGGAACGTATCCTGAAAAACATCGAAGACCGGATAAAAGACACCCCGCAATTTCAAATCTACTCCAAATCGATAGGACTGGGCATGCTTGCCGGACAAGGAGCCTCCAACGGTACATTCATCATCCGACTGAAACCGTGGGAGCAACGGACAGGAAGCAAGGACGACAACCGTTCCGTCATCGCCGACCTTTATCAACGGCTCTCGGACATTACCGATGCGCGAATAATGATCTTTGCCCAGCCCATCATCGCCGGATATGGCGTAACAAACGGCTTTGAGGTGCACATGCAGGACAGACGCGGCGGTTCAACCGAAGATTTGCAACGTCACGCACAAGCATTCATCGCGGCATTGAACGAACGTCCGGAAATAGCGCGGGCACAAACCTCCTTCGACACCCGCTACCCGCAATACCGAGTGGAAGTGGATGCCGCCCTCTGCAAACGTGCGGGCGTATCGCCCTCGGAGATCCTCGATGCCCTTTCCGGCTACGTCGGAGGCGTCTACACGTCGAACATCAACCGTTTTTCCAAACTATACCGGGTGATGATACAGGCTTCACCCAGATACAGGGCAGACGTCCAGTCCCTCGACGGACTGTTCGTGCGCACTGCGTCGGGCGAAATGTCGCCCATCAGCCACTATGTCACCCTGACCCGTGTTTACGGTTCGGAATCCCTGTCGCGCTTCAACCTCTTTCCGTCCGTTGCCGTCAACGGTGCACCGGCTACCGGATACAGTTCCGGACAGGCTCTGAATGCCATCCGTGAAGTCGCCGCACAGACGCTTCCGGCGGGATACGGCTACGAGTTCGGCGCTATGTCGCGCGAAGAGGCTTCGGCAGGCAATACATCCACCTGGGTATTCGGCATCTGCATCGTCTTCATCTACCTGATACTGTGTGCCCTCTACGAAAGTCTATTCATACCGCTCGCCGTCATTCTCTCCATTCCCTTCGGACTGTTCGGCTGTTTCCTCTTTGCCAAACTATCCGGTATAGAAAACAACATTTATATGCAGACCGGCATCATCATGCTCATCGGTCTGCTTGCCAAGACCGCCATACTTCAGACGGAATACGCTTCCGAATGCCGCAGCAGAGGCATAAGCATCACGGCATCGGCGGTTGCCGCAGCAGTTGCCCGGCTTCGTCCCATCCTGATGACCTCGCTGACGATGATATTCGGACTGCTTCCGATGATATTTTCCACAGGTGTAGGCTGCAATGGCTCACGCTCGTTGGCAATGGGTACGATAGGCGGTATGCTGGTGGGTACGGTGTCCTTGTTGCTCTTCGTGCCGTTGCTATTCATCGTGTTCCAGCATATCCAAGAAAAAATAACGACTTTATTTTCAAATACCTCCCTCGAACCATGAAACAACCGTGCATCATCTCTCTCGCAATCTGCCTGTTGGCAGGCTGTGGTACATACAAACCCTATTCCCGGCCGGAAATAGAAACCGAGCCCCAATACCGTCATACGGAAAATACGGCTGATACAGCAACGATTGCCTCGCTTTCCTGGCGTGAGTTTTTTACCGACACCTGCCTGCAAGTCCTCATTGAACAGGGCTTACAACAGAATACGGATTTGCAGATCGCACGTCTGAAAATTGAGGAAGCCGAAGCGGTACTGATGAACGCTCGTCTTTCTTACCTGCCGGCGTTGTCACTCTCACCGGAAGCCGGTGTCAGCCGTTACGCCGGAAACACATCAAAGACCTACCATATAGCAACTTCGGCCAATTGGGAACTCAATATATTCGGAAAGAATACCAACGCCAAACGAGGCGCAAGTGCGGCTCTTGATGGTAGCCGTGATTACGCCCAAGCCGTACAAACCCGTTTGGTAGCTGCGATTGCCGACAGTTATTACACGCTGCTGATGCTTGACGAGCAAGTGAACATCGGCGAACGGACATCAGACAATTGGGAGGAAAGCATCCGCACACTTGAAGCCTTAAAACGTGGAGGAGAAGCGAACGATGCCGCCGTATTACAGGCACGCACCAACCGAATGACGCTTGAAAGTTCGCTACTGGCTCTGCACAAAAGCATCGCCGATACGGAAAATGCTCTCTCGGCATTGCTTGCTCTGCCGTCGCAACGCATAGCCCGAGGCACATTGTCGGAAACGACATTCCCCGAATCGGTTTCTGTGGGCATTCCGGTACAGTTACTTGCCAACCGTCCCGACGTGCGACAAGCGGAACGTAATCTAGCAGAAGCATTTTACGCCACCAATGCTGCCCGGTCGGCGTTTTATCCGAGCCTTACGCTCTCGGGCACGCTCGGTTGGACAAACAACGGAAGCGGCATCGTGACCAACCCCGCCGACTGGTTCGCTCGTACCGTTAGCTCGCTCGTGCAACCACTCTTCCACCGCGGGACAAACCGGGCCAATCTCAACATAGCGAAAAGCCGGCAGGAAGAAGCGCTGCAGCACTTTCGGCAATCCCTGCTCAATGCCGGCAAAGAGGTGAACAATGCACTCACGGCATGGCAGACCGCCCGGAAACAAATCGAACTCGGGATCCACTGCATAACCACCTTGCGCAAAGCCGTGCGCAAAACCGAACTGCTGATGCGCCATTCATCCACAACCTATCTCGAAGTGCTCACTGCCCGCCAGGCACTGCTCACCGCCGAAACCGAACAAGCACAGCACCGCTTCGAGAGCATTCAAGGCATCATCAACCTGTACCACGCCTTAGGCGGTGGCAGTGACTAAAACACTGGTTCCAGTTCCCATTTCCTTTTCCGGCAAAGGAGAAAATGCAGGTAAACTTGCTTTTACCTCCGTTTATTCGTATCTTTGACTTCGCCAACAAAACGAAAAACGGTGAATTACATTGACTTCGTCATCCTGCTCTTTTTGCTCTTCGGTGCATGCTGGGGATTCTCAAGAGGTTTGATTATCGAGGTGGCGACCTTGGTGGGATTGATTCTGGGCGTATGCCTCGCCATCAGCCATTCGTCCTACACGGAAGGCATCCTGCGCGACTTCCTGAACATATCGTCCTCTTACCTGTCCTACATTGCCCTGGCAGTCACGTTCATCGTCGTGGTGGTGGCGGTATTCATCATCGGGAAAGTACTCACCAAGATCGTCGACATCATCGCGCTGGGACTGCTAAACAAAATGCTGGGTACGGCACTGGGCATCCTGAAATACTTTATCATCGTCTGCGTATTGTTGCTGATTGTGGACGCATTAAACGAAAAAATCCACTTCATCAGCGAAGAAACCTGCCGGAAGAGCCTATTATTCGGTCCTTTTCTTAACTTTGCAACCCGGATATACAATTTCATCCGATATTAACCTGAATATACGATAAAACAATCGAACATGAATTTTGTTGATGAACTGAAATGGAGGGGTATGATTCACGACATCATGCCCGGTACGGAAGAATTGCTGGCAAAGGGCCAGACCACGGCTTACGTCGGAATTGACCCGACCGCCGATTCCCTGCACGTGGGGCATCTGGTGTCCGTCATGATGATGAAACATTTCCAAATGGCAGGGCACAAGCCTAT
>CAMWQQ010000022.1 GCA_947176455.1 uncultured Odoribacter sp.
TTTAGGCTACTGACCGCCGTCTCCGTGGACGACGGCAAATCCACCCTGATCGGCAGGCTGCTTTTTGACAGCAAGAAATTATACGAAGACCAGTTGGACGCGCTGGAAAGAGACACCAAACGCTACGGCAACGCAGGCGACAACATCGATTACGCCCTGCTGCTCGACGGACTGAAAGCCGAACGGGAACAAGGCATCACCATTGACGTCGCCTACCGGTATTTCTCCACCAACAAACGGAAATTCATCATCGCCGACACCCCGGGACACGAACAATATACCCGAAACATGATTACCGGCGGTTCGACCGCCAATCTGGCGATTATCCTCGTGGACGCCCGTTCCGGAGTCATTACCCAGACCCGCCGCCACACTTACCTGGTATCCCTGTTGGGAATAAAGCACGTGGTTCTGGCGGTCAACAAAATGGACCTGGTGGACTATGACCGAAACGTGTTCGACCGGATTGTCAGCGATTACCGTCATTTTGCAGAACCGCTGGGCATTCCGGACATCACCTGCATACCCCTCTCCGCCCTGAAAGGCGACAATGTGGTGGAATCCTCTGAAAATATGAAATGGTACACCGGAAAACCGTTGTTGGAATTTTTGGAAACCGTACACATCGGCAGCGACAAGAATTTCTCGGATTTCCGCTACCCCGTACAATACGTGCTCCGGCCGAACCTCGATTTCCGGGGATTCAGCAGTACCGTCGCCTCGGGCATTGTCCGCAAAGGCGATGAAGTCATCGCGTTGCCTTCCATGAAGCGCTCCCGGGTAAAATCCATCGTGACTTACGAGGGAGAACAGGAATTTGCCTTTCCTCCGCAGGCGGTGACCATCACCCTGGAGGATGAAATCGACATATCCCGGGGAGAAATGCTGGTACATCCGGACAACCTCCCGACCGTCAGCCGGAATTTCGAAGCCATGCTGGTCTGGATGGACGAGAAAAAAATGGATCCGGACGAACAGTTCTTCATCAAGCACACCACCAACCTCGCCCGGGTCAAGATTGACAAAATCCGCTACAAGGTCAATGTCAATACCCTGGAACAATCGCCGGGCGACACCATGGAATTGAACGAAATCGCCCGGGTAATCCTGAGCACGGGAAAACCGCTGTTTTTCGACCCTTATCAAAAGAACAAAAACACCGGAGCTTTTATCCTGATTGACCCGATTACCAACAACACCTGCGCCGTCGGCATGATTATCGACAAAGTGGAGATGAAAGAGATGCAGGAGTTTGAGATACCCGAAATCAACCTGACCCGACTCGGCATCTCCCCCGAACATCACGAGGCAGTGAAGAAGGTGGTAAATGAATTGAACCGGCAAGGTATTGCCGTGAAACTGACTGAATAATTGTTCACATGGGCGTATTAGAATTTCAGAAATTACCAGTCAACACGCTGGTGGGTGCCGACTGGAAAACGTTTAAAGGAATAACCAAAGGGCAAAAGATAGAAAAAGGATACAGGACCAAATACTGCCTGACCAAAGGCGTCTGCCGACTGCTGAGTACCTTGAAGCCGATTCAGGATCGCCGTTATGCCAAACGCTTGGAAAAACAGTCCATCAACATGGAACCCGTATTCATTCTCGGTCACTGGCGAAGCGGTACCACGTTCGTCCACAACGTACTGGCGCACGACAAGCACTTCGGTTACACGACCACTTACCAGACGGTCTTCCCGCACATGATGATGTGGGGACAGCCTTTGTTCAAAAAAACAATGGCGTGGCTCATGCCCGACAAACGGCCGACGGACAATATGGAATTGAACGTGGACCTTCCACAGGAGGAAGAGTTTGCCTTGTCCAATATGCTTCCCTACTCCTACTACGATTTCTGGTTTTTACCTCAAAACATGCTGGAGTATTGCGACCGCTTCCTGACCATGAAGACGGCTACGCCCGAAGAACGACAGGCATTCAAGGACACGTTCCTGAAACTGATCAAGATTTCGCTTTGGAACACTAAAGGCGAACAATTCCTGAGCAAGAATCCCCCGCACACCGGCAAGGTAAAGGAGATTTTGGAAATGTTCCCCAATGCCAAATTCATCTACCTGATGCGCAACCCGTACACGGTATTTGAATCGACCCGCAGTTTCTTCAACAATACGATTATCCCCCTGCAACTACAGAAAATCAGCCAGGAGGAAATGGAGCAAAACATCCTCGAAGTGTACACCCGGCTGTACCATACCTACGAGGAGGAAAAGAAACTGATTCCGGAAGGCAACCTGATTGAAATCAAATTCGAGGACTTTGAAGCCGATGCCATGGCCATGACGGAGAAAATCTACAAAACCCTGCGCATCCCGGGATTTGAAGAAGCCAAAGCCGACATCGCCGCCTACCTGGAAAAGAAAAAAGGCTACAAGAAAAACGCCTACAAATACGAACCCCGAACCGTCGAACTGGTCGAGAAGCACTGGGATTTCGCCTTAAAGCAATGGGATTACAAATTGTAATCCCTTAGGCAACGACATTGGTTACCCGGTTGACCGTCACCAATGTTCCGAACTCGTCCCGAATCTCCACCTGTACGACATGGGTGCGTTTGCCCCGGTGTATGAACGTGCCACGCGCCACGACAAAGTTGCCTTTCGCCTGCTTGATGTGATTACCGTTCACCTCTATGCCGAAAACATTGAACTTAATCTCCTCGGGCACGGAAATAACACTCAACGCCCCTCCCACGGTTTCCGCCAACGCCATATTGGCACCACCATGTAAAGCTCCATCCGGTCGGCACGTCCGGCGGTCAATAGGCATTTTCATTTCCAACCACCCTTCTCCGGCAGCCGTAAACACCATTCCCAAATGGTCCACCAACGTATTCTGGCAAAACCGATTCAATCGTTCCAATACATCTTCCATGATTGCACTATTTATCAACACCTTTAAACGTTTGTCAAAAATAAAACATTTCTGATAAATTTCCGGATTTTACTCGTTTGTATTCGGCAAAAATTTCATACATTTGTGTAAAACGGTGTGATGCACAAATCCCGTATGAAGACATTGTAAATCATAGATAAAACCAGATGACACCATTAAAAGAAGGCGACAAGGCACCTTTTTTCAAAGGTCTTGACCAGAACAACCGGGAAATCAACCTGGACGATTTCAAAGGAAAGAAACTCATCCTTTACTTCTACCCCAAGGACAATACTTCCGGCTGCACGGCGGAAGCGTGCAATCTGAATGAAAATTACGACACGTTGACCACACAAGGCTACGAAGTGGTAGGGGTCAGTCCGGATTCCGCAACTTCGCACCAGAAATTCATCGCGAAATACAATCTTTCGTTCAACTTAATCGCAGACACGGAAAAAACAATCCTGCAGGATTACGGCGTATGGGCTGAAAAATCCATGTACGGACGCAAATACATGGGGGTACTCCGCACCACTTTCGTCATCGACGAAAACGGCATCATCGAAAAGGTCATCACCAAAGTGGACACGAAAAATGCAGCGGCACAAATCGTGCATTAAGAAACAAGCAAATATCAAATAAAAATAAAAACGATATGGCAACAAAAGAAATGAATCTTGAAAAACTGAAAGCGCTTCAACTGACACTCGACAAGATTGAAAAGAACTTCGGCAAAGGAAGCATCATGAAGCTTGGCGACAATCAGGTGGAAAACATCCCGGTCATTTCGTCCGGTTCCATTTCGCTCGACAAAGCGTTGGGCGTGGGCGGATACCCCAAAGGACGGGTGATTGAAATATACGGACCGGAATCGTCCGGTAAAACGACCCTGGCGATCCATGCGATTGCCGAAGCCCAGAAACAAGGCGGCATCGCGGCAATCATCGACGCGGAACACGCCTTCGACCGTACTTATGCGGAAAAACTGGGCGTAGACATCGAAAACCTGTTCATTTCGCAACCGGACAACGGTGAACAGGCGCTGGAGATTGCCGACCAATTGATTCGTTCCGCTGCGATTGACATCATCGTCATCGACTCCGTGGCCGCCCTGACCCCGAAAGCGGAAATCGAAGGCAACATGGGCGACAGCGTCATGGGACTCCAGGCACGTCTGATGTCGCAGGCGTTGCGTAAATTGACCAGCACAATCAGCAAGACCAATACCTGTTGCATCTTCATCAATCAGCTACGAGACAAAATCGGTGTCATGTTCGGCAACCCCGAAACCACCACCGGCGGTAATGCGCTGAAATTCTACTCTTCCGTCCGCCTGGACATCCGCAAGATAGGACCGATCAAAGACGGGGAAGAAATCCTCGGTAACCATACCCGTGTAAAAGTAGTGAAGAACAAGGTAGCACCTCCATTCCGCAAAGCCGAGTTTGACATCATGTACGGAGAAGGCATCTCCATTTCCGGAGAAATCGTAGACCTGGGAGTTGAATACAATGTCATCAAGAAAAGCGGAAGCTGGTTCTCCTACGGGGAAAACAAGCTCGGTCAGGGACGTGAAACCGTCAAGCAACTGATTATGGACAATCCGGAACTGGCAGAGGAAATCAAGCAAAAGATTGTCGCTACCATGAACGGCACGCCGGACGAACCCGTGACTGAAGATACCGTGAACAGCGAAAGCGAGGATTAATCAATGCGCAAATTTACCTATGAAAAAAAACATCATTCCTTTTGTATTTATCTTGTCTCTGATGTCGTGCAATAACCCAACGGAAAATTCAGCCGAAGGCAAAGGATACAAAACTCCGGCAGACCTGAAATTAGAATCGGATGTCATGACTCCCGAGGTATTGTGGTCTTTCGGAAGAATCGGAAATGTCAGCGTGTCGCCGGACGGTGCGTATGCGGTTTATGACGTCACCTATTTCAACAAGGAAGAAGACCGTGGATATACCGATTTGTATTTGCTGAACCTGAAAGACGGGAAGTCTACCCAACTCACGGACACCGAATACAATGAATCGGATGTCGCTTGGACACCGGATGGAAAACACATCACCTATCTGGCGAAAGGTCAATTGTGGGAAATGAACCCCGACGGCACGGCTCCCCGGCAGATCACCGACATAGAAGGAGGCATTAACGGATATGTTTATGCACCGGACATGTCCAAAATCGTCTACCTGAAAGACGTGAAACTCGAACCGACCGTCCAGGACCTGCACCCCGACCTGCCCAAAGCCAAGGCACGGATTATCAATGACCAGTTCTACCGCCATTGGAACGACTGGGTAGATGCCTACACCCACTTGTTCATTGCGGATTATGCACCGAACCAGCTCATTACGAACGGGAAAGACATCTTGGAAGGCGAACATTGGGAATCGCCGGTACGTCCCTGGGGAGGTGTCGAGCAACTGGCGTGGACCAAAGACGGCAAGCAACTGATTTATACCTGCCGGAAAAAAACAGGCATCGATTATGCGAAATCCACCAACACGGATTTATACGCCTACCATACGGAGAACGGCGAAACGGTCAACCTGACCGAAGGCATGCCGGGCTACGATAAAAATCCGGTCATCTCTCCCAACGGTCAGTATATGGCATGGGAAAGCATGGAGCGCGACGGATACGAGGCGGACAAAGTCAGACTGTTTGTCATGGACCTGCAGACCGGAAAGAAACAGGATTTCACCAAAGGTTTCGACCAGAACGCCGAAGGACTGAAATGGGGCGACGACCACACCATCTGGTTTATTTCCGACTGGCATGCCACCGACGAGATTTATTCCTTGAATCTCCATACGGGTAAAATCACCAAGCATACTGAAGGAACACACAACTACACCTCCGTGATTCCCGCAGGCGAAACGCTCATCGCCACCAAAGTGTCCATGAGCAAACCCGCCGAAATCTACCGGGTAGACCCGGCAACCGGCAAAGACGAGGAACTGTCTTTCGTCAACAAATCCATTCTGGACCAACTGACCATGGGAAAAGTGGAAAAACGCTGGATAAAGACCACCGACAAGAAAGATATGCTGGTCTGGATGATTTATCCGCCCCACTTCGACCCGAACAAAAAGTATCCTGCACTTCTTTATTGTGAAGGCGGCCCCCAAAGCACGGTCAGCCAATTCTGGAGCTATCGCTGGAACTTCCAGCAAATGGCAGCCAACGGCTACATCATCGTCGCACCGAATCGACGGGGACTTCCGGGCTTCGGTCAGGAATGGCTGGAACAAATCAGCGGGGATTACTCCGGACAGAACATCAAGGATTACTTGTCCGCCATTGACAACGCCAAAAAAGAACCCTATATCGATGAAAATCGCCTGGGTTGCATCGGCGCCTCCTACGGCGGATATTCCGTGTATTACCTTGCAGGGCATCACGACAAGCGTTTCAAGGCTTTCATCGCCCACTGCGGCATCTTTGACCTGAAAATGCAATACAACACCACCGAAGAGATGTGGTTCGCCAATTGGGACATGGGAGGCGCACCCTGGGAAAAGGACAACAAGGTCGCACAACGCACCTTTGCCAACTCTCCGGACCTTTTTGTAGGCAAATGGGACACCCCCATCCTAGTCATTCACGGACAAAAGGATTTCCGCATCGATGTATCGCAGGGTATGGCCGCCTTCAATGCCGCCCGCATGCGTGGCATCCCTGCCCAATACCTGTATTTCCCCAACGAATGCCATTGGGTCACCGGTTGCCAGGACGGCATACTGTGGCAACGCACCTTCAAATCCTGGCTGGACAAATGGCTGAAATAATCAGGATAAAAAAACATGGGGCGGTTCATTTGAACCGCCTCATGTTTTACACATCTAAAAACTCAAGACCATTTTCAGTCTCTCGCCTTCAGCCCTATTTCTCTTTCAATAGATAACGGGTAAAATAATCCCGTTTTTTCTTCTCGAAATAAGTTTTATATTGTCCCTCATAATGATGACTTTGACTCGGAAGAATCAATAAATCAAAATCTTTATTGTTCAAGATGAAAGCATTTACCATTCTCATCGTATGGGCTGGATGCACATTCTGATCGACTTCCCCGGTTACCAACAAAAGATGTCCTTTTAAACTCTTTGCCAAATCCTGATTTATATTCACTTGGAAACGATTGTCATCCCCTATGCCCTGGTAGGTTTCTCCCCATGCACGGTTATAAATCCGATTATCATGATTCCCGGAGGAAGCCACAGCCACTCTGTAAAAATCCGGATACGTGCAAATAGCCGCCACCGACATCATACCTCCTCCTGAATGACCGAAAATACCCACCCGAGTCGTATCAACATAAGAAAAACGTTGTCCCAATTGTCGAATCCCACACACGTCATCGGCTAACGGATAATCTCGCAAATTGCCATACCCATACGTGGCATAAGCCTTATCCCGATAAGGAGAACTACCTCGATGCCCCATACAAACCACAATAAACCCTCGTTGAGCCAAAGCCGTGTTATTATAACGGTCAAATACCGTAAACTCCGTCCATACCGTTTCCGTGAAAGGACCCGGATATACTTGTGAAATAATTGGATACACTCTCGTGGAATCAAAATTAAACGGTTTCCACATAATACCATAAAGATCCGTCTTCCCGTCAGCGGCCTTCACCGTAAATTGTTCAGGAAAACACCAGCCATAATCCAATAATTTCGAAATATCCGGTTTTTCCAATATCGTCATTAACCGACCATTTCCATCATAATAATATTTGAAAGAGCAAAGATATAGAAAATAAATCTATTGTTATGATATTTTACTTAATATTTAAGCAATTCAATCTAAAATTGGTGATAACTTTTTGTTATTCTGAGCAACAGGCAATATGCACTAATCCTTATCATTGGAAGTACTAAAAGAATCAAACGACTTAGTTTGAACGATTGATATTTTTACTTTTTATTTAATTCCGCTTCCAACAATTTAATACGCTGCTCCAATTCTTCAATAGAAGGCAACTGCTTTTTAATATCTTCGATTTGAACATTACTATAAGTTGCAACGCCTATTGGTGTTGTAAGCCCATCAAAAGACCATTGTACTTCTGTTCTGTCCATATCAGAACATATCAACAATCCGATTGTCGGATTATCATCTGCTGCCTTAAATAGATTATTAACAGCATTTACGTAAAAATTCAATTTACCCAAGAACTCAGGTTGAAACGCAATTACTTTTAATTCGCAGACAATATATGCCTTTAAGTGGATATGATAAAAGAGCAAATCTATTTTACGACTCTTTCCTGCAACCACTATCTCTTTCTGACGCCCGACAAAAGCAAAACCACTTCCTAATTCGAGAAGAAAGCGACTCAACTGATGAGCCAATGCATCCTCCAATTGAGTTTCGCTAAATCTGGAAGGCAAGGAGATAAAATTAAAGTCATAATTTTCTTTGGTTATTTCCTGAGCGAGTTCTGCTTGCACAGCCGGCAAATGCTCAGGAAAATTACTTACAGCTCCACCTTGTTTGTGAAATAAATCAGCTTTTATACAATGAAGAAGATTACTTCTGCTCAAACCATCCGATATTGTCTTTTGAATATAGAATACAGCCTCTTCTATTGTTTCGCATTTTGTTATTATCTCAACATGATGTCGCCATGGAATAAATGCAAAAAGTGCAGGGAACTGTAAGCCTTCTGTGCACTCATCAACAATTTCTCCACCAAGTTGGTGGAGCTTTATATTTTGTTCATTTATAAGCAATTGTAATTCTCCACCAAGTTGGTGGAGTGTTTCAAAGATGGATCTATTCTTATTCTCAGAATAAAACAGATACCACTTTTTCATGTACCAAATATTCGAAGTTGAGAACCCCTTTTCGTTTGGAAACTCAGCCTGCAGATCAAGACTTAATTGTTCTACTATTCCTGTACCCCAACGCTCTTCTGCTTTTCTTTGAACGAGGTCACGTCCCAATTGCCAATTCCATAATAATTTTTCAGAATTAACCTTTACAGAAGCTTTGATTTGAGCTTTTCTGTAACTACCTTTCAGGATATTAACCCATTCTACATAATCTTCCCCAATATGAACATCATGTATTTTTGTAACAAACAGTTCTTTTTCCATCTATTTAATCCTCCTTTTGGGCGTGGTTAACTCTCTGAGTAAATTTACGAAAACCATAGGACTTCTAAATTCATCCTTTTTCTTCATCAAATTTATACTGGATATAATTTAGTCCGGCATTAGCATATCCTTCAATCCTTTGAACAATAGAACTTATTGCTCCACAACATTCATCGTCTATCATTGTTTCCAAATCGCTCCACTTGAACCCTAATTTTTCATCTGATTCAAATAAGACAAGCATCTCACATAGTCGGAAATTTCCATTGGTTTCCACTGACTTATTGGTGCGAAATCTCTGGTCTCGCCCGAGTCCTTGATTGGATTACATACACCAAGATGATAACCAATCATAAAAGCGTACATATATGTCTGAAAAAATGGTCCTAACTGAATGTAGTCTCCACCATTTAGCAGGCGGTAGCGTCCCAATGGATATAAGCGTTTAGGTCTTCCCATGTCGGAGGATATTAGAGACTGGAACATCGGTCAGTGGCAATACTCACAAACCTCCGCAAAGGTAATGAAATTTGTCCAAACAAATCCCTATTTTTCCTCCAAATGATGCATTTTATCCAAACAAACTACGCTATTTAAGGCGGTCAAACGCCATTTTCCAAACAAACAAATCCCTGCCAATGAATGATTAGCAGGGATTTATTCGTTAGTTTTATGCTTTAAACAGCATTAATATTCGTCCTCGTTGAAGAAGAAATCGTCTTTGCTCGGATAATCCGGCCAGATGTCTTCGATGCTTTCGAAAATTTCTTCATCGTCTTCGATGTCCTGAAGATTTTCAATCACTTCCATAGGCGCACCTGAACGAATAGCGTAGTCAATCAATTCATCTTTGGATGCAGGCCATGGTGCATCTTCCAATTTTGAAGCAAGTTCCAGTGTCCAATACATAGTTATATCGTTTTTAACATTTCCCTAAAAATTTCCGCAAATATATATTTTTTAGTAAAAGAAACAAGAACAAATCCATAAATTAACATCCATTATTTTCACCTGCAACGTGCAAAGCCCGAAAAAGTTACGCTTCCGCCGTCACTCGTCCGAGAAATGCTGTAAAACCCTGCGGTAGGTATTAAAAATCTTGGCCTTGGAAACAAAACCGACATACCTCCCCTCCTCTATGACCGGCAGATTCCAGGCGTGCGTATCCTCAAATTTCTTCATAACGACGTCCATCGGGTCATTGACATTCACAATCGTCGGAGGAGTGGTCATAAAATCACGCACAAAGGTCTTTTCGTACAAATCCTGGTTGAACATGATTTTACGAATATCATCCAACAGCACGATGCCCAGCAAAGCCTCATTCTCATCGACAACCGGAAAAATGTTCCGGCAAGAACGGGACACCTTTTTTACCAAATCTCCCAGAGTAGCCCCTACCTCTACCGTCTGCAAATCGGTTTCAATCACCTTGTTCAACTTCATCAAGGTCAACACCGCCTTGTCCTTGTTGTGGGTAATCAAATCGCCCTTCATCGCCAAACGACGGGCATAAATGGAATAAGGTTCCATTCCGCGCCCCGTCAGGTGAGCCGTCACGGAGACTATCATCAAAGGCACCAGCAGACTGTAACCGCTTGTAATCTCGGCAATCAAAAACATCGCCGTCAAAGGGGAATTCATTACCCCGGACATCACTCCCGCCATTCCCGCCAACACAAAATAACTCACCGGCACCTGAATAATTCCCGTCATATTAATCAAGGTCGCTATCAAGAAACCGGTCACACCGCCGGTAAACAGACTGGGCGCAAATACTCCACCCACTCCGCCACTACCGTTGGTCAACGCCGTTGCAAACACTTTCAGAAACACCAGACCAATCACGTACAAGACCAGTACCAAAGCATAATTCCGGAAATCAAAAAAGTAGGTGTTGTTCAGCAAGGCATCTGCGTTGTCAGTCAACAAAGCCTCCAGTGAAGAATATCCTTCACCGTATAACGGCGGAAAAACATAAATCAACAACCCCAACAAAACACCACCGACCAATATTCGTCTGAATTTGTTTTTAATGCCGGTAAGCCATTTCTCGATTTTTATGTTCAAGCGAATGAAATAGACAGAAACCAATCCGCAAAAAATCCCCAGAATAATATAATAAGGCACATTTGCCAAAGCGAAATGCCCCCGAACCGCAAATTCAAGCACCACGCCCTCGCCCATTAAGAAATAGACAATCACGTAGGACGAAATGGCGGAAATCATCAAAGGCACCAGCGAAGCCATGGTCAAGTCCAGCATCAGCACCTCAAGGGTAAAAACGATACCCGCTATCGGAGCTTTGAAAATACCGGCAATGGCTCCTGCCGCCCCACACCCAATCATCAAGGTCATCACCTTGTAATTCATCCGGAAAAAACGCGCCAGATTGGAACCGATGGACGCCCCCGTCAACACAATGGTTGCCTCCGTTCCCACCGAACCGCCAAAACCAATCGTAATGGTACTGGCAACCATCGAAGAGTAGTTGTTATGGGACTTGATGATGCTATTCTGTCGAGAAATCGCATACAACACCTTGGTGACCCCGTGGCTGATGTCCTCCCTGACAAAATAGCGGACAAACAGGGTGGTCAACCAGATGCCGATAAAGGGCAAAATAAAAAACAACACGCTACCGCTGTCGATTTGCAACCGTTCGGTAATCAACTGGTGGGTATAATGAACGGAATTTTTCAAAAAGACACCCGCCAAGCCGGTAATGACACCGACTAGCAAGCTCAAGACGATAATGAAATTCCTTTCCTTGATGTGGCGAACGCGCCAACTTAAAAAACGCGCATACCAACTATTCCACCACGACATCATATTCTGTTTTTAGCAATGTACCCACCCCGGCACGTTATCATCATTTTTTTCTTATGCTTTTAAGAGCTCCGGAATAAGGATAAAACTCCAGCATCAATCCTTCATTGCTGATTACGTCTACCGGAAATCTCTTCACCTCTCCCAGTTGCGGAACAATAACCTGAAAACTGATGATTTTCTCCTTCCCTTTCAGCAATTGCAATTCACCGACCGCCGGAACACGGTAAAAAATAGCAGATGCGTTATCCCCTTCCGCAAGCGACTTGGAAACGGGCACAATGACATCGGCAATCTTCAAGGAATAAGCGATAGCGGAAACATTCTTGGCATCCGACATCCCTTCTTTTTCCGAAAAACGAAACGCCACCACCGGTTCGTCCGCACGAACGGGAACGCAAGTCACCACTTTTTTAACTTTCCGCTTCTCCGTCTTTCCCATAAACAGACTCATGTAATTAGCCTCCATTCGGTCAAACTCTTTCAGTATAATCTCCAGCGATTTGCCGTCAGGCACATTGTTCTCGGCAGCCAGCAATTTTACCCTTTCAGAACGGATTCGAAAAATCTCACTCACCGCTTCTTTCACATTGTCCGCTTCGGTTTTGGGCACATAACGCACAATCGGGTCCCAAATCTTTTTCATTTCTCCGTCAATCTCCTGAAAAGTGTAATTGGTATCCAACACTTCTTTCAGATGATTATACGTGTTCAACTTCATGATATTTATCTCATCCCCCTTCTCCGGATGATTTTCCGAATACTTCATTTCTTTCTGTTTGGCACCAAGTTCCTCCACGCCAACGGAAACGCCTGCCAAAAAACCCTCCGCGCTCAAAGACAAGGTCACCGGAGTATATTCTCCGGTAGCAGAAACAGAATATACGGCTTTTTCATCCGGCAGATACCGGGGAGTTATGCGCATATCCTTTATTTCCCAATGCTCTCTGGGATGAGTAGCTTCCGGTTTTAAGCGCAATTCTTTTTCCGCATAGTTGCTGTAAGGTCCCGGAATAAAACGGGTGCATTCCAAAGTCACCTCAATGTCATAGGCAACTTTCGGCAAACAATAATTGACATTCACCCAAGTGCTCAGTTCCTTCTTTTTCTGCGCTCCAGCCGTCAAGGCAAGCGCCAGCATAAACAAAACCGCCAATCCGCTTTTCATATCTCTTTGTATCTAATACTCGTTTATATTCCTCGAAC
>CAMWQQ010000023.1 GCA_947176455.1 uncultured Odoribacter sp.
CGTTTCCAGGATTACAATACGACCACGTTGAAGTCCGATGTCTTTGACGTGTCTATGGAAGGTAATTTCTGGAATATCCGTCCCGCTTTTTTCGTATGGGGACTGGTGCAGAATTATTTGCCGGCTTATTTTGTGGATGAAAAGAAGTCGCTGGTTCAGAATAACTTGGATTTAACTCAGTTTAATTTTGAATATACCGTTCGGATTAAGGATGCGAATCGGGTGTTGAGGGTGCTTTATCCAGGATTGAGCATTTCTCCCAATTCCCGGATTGCTTCTTTCTTCCGCCGGGGAGATGACAAATTGAATCTGGTGATGAATGCGGATACGATTCGGTATAACGACCTGATATTACAGAATTGGAAGGTCAATATGACCGGCGATTCGGTGCATTTGAAGTTGGACTGCTGGGCGGACAAAGTGGGCTATGGACCCAGATATCACTTGTTTAATTTGCGTAACGAGCTGACTTTGGAAGAAAACCAGGTAAACAACCGGCTTTGTTGGTGTAACTGGGAAGCCAGCACTTACAGCGGAGAGTTGGCGGCCAGTATGTCTTTCAAGCCGGAGGAAAATCATTCGTACATGACGGAAATAAAAGTGCATCCCGGGGTGATTGTTATGAACGACAGTGTTTGGCGGGTGGATTCCTCGACCATATTGTTGCAGGGCAAAGAGTTGACGGTGGACAATTTCAGGGTTCGTCACGGAGACGGATTCTTGTCGGTGAGTGGGAAAATCTCCGAGGATCCTCAAGAACAGTTGCTGGTGAATTTGAAAAATTTTGACCTCAAGGATCCGGCGCGTATCGCTTGGAATAAACGTTTGGCCTTGTTCGGGATGACAACAGGGTCGCTGAGTTTGCAGGATTATTACAATGATTTTATCCTGTTGACCGATTTTTACGTGAAGGATTGGGGTATTGAAGGGGATACGTTGGGTTCTGCGCATTTTCGTTCTTACTGGGACACCGAAACCAAGAGTCTGATTGTCGGTGCTGAAAACCGGGTGGGACGTGAAACACCTTTGCGGGTAAACGGTTATTACAATCCTTCGACGGATTCGCTTGATGTGAATGTGAGATTGGATAAGGTGGGCTTGGAGCGGTTGCGCACCTATGCTTCCGATATGCTTTCGGAGGTCGACGGTTATCTTTCCGGCAATGTGTCCGTCAGCGGGGTGGCTCGGCACCCGGATATTTCCGGTTTCGTTTATTTGGATTCTGTAGGATTGAAAATCAATGCGTTGAATACGAAGTTCTTTGTGCATGATAGTATTCGTATTGACCGAAGCCGATTTTTGTTTCGCAACTTTTCGCTGACAGACCCCAACGGCAGTCAGGCGATTTTGAACGGGGAATATCGGGTTTTCGATAACCTCTATAAATTGAATGCCCAGTTTGAGCATTTTCTGGTGCTGAATACCGGTTTCTCTGACAACGAGGCATTTTATGGACGAATGGTATTGAGCGGTCTGGCGGAACTGGACAATGCCCATGAGTCGGTGAATGTGACGGTAAACGCCCAGACGGAAAGCACTTCGCAATTGTCCATTCCTTTGACGGAAAGTTTGACGGAGCGGTCAAGTAATTTTCTGCATTTTATTACTTCTGATGCGCAGGAAATCCAGAATTCCCCCGTATCGGGCATTATGTCGGATATCAATCTGAATGCGAATCTGGAGGTGAATGACAATCTGAATGTGCAGGTGATTTTTGATCCGACGGTCGGGGATGTTTTGCGAACGAGGGGGAATGGGAATATAAAAATAGACTTTGGCAAGGACGGGCACTTGAATATGTTTGGTGAATATCAGATTACCAAGGGGGATTACCTGTTTACGTTAAGCAATCTGGTGAACAAGAAATTCGTGTTGACGCCCGGTGGAACGATCAACTGGAGCGGTTCGCCCTATGATGCGATGCTGGACATCAATGCGGTTTATAACCTGAAAACCTCGATTACGGAGTTGTTGCCGGTGGAGACTTCGGCGGAGGGGGAGGACAAGGTTTCCGAGGGGCGGAAAGTGCCTGTGGAATGTGTCTTGAATTTGAGCGAAAAGCTGACGAATCCGGTCGTGAAGTTTGATATCGATTTCCCGACGCTTGATGCGCAGAACAAGAGCTATGTCCAAAGTACCCTGGCTAGTGAGGATGAAAAAAACAAGCAGGTATTTTCCTTGCTGGTGCTGAACCATTTTTATCGCACGGATGATGCCGGGGACTATGGGGCGCAGGCACAGACGGCAGGGGTGACGACCTTGACGGAGATGTTTGCGAATCAGATTTCCCGCTGGTTTTCAAAGTACAATGAGAATGTGGACATCGGACTGGCTTATCGGTTTGGTGACAGGGAGAATGAGTTTACCTCCGATGAGTTGGAAGTCGCCGTATCCACTCAGTTGCTGAATGACCGGATTACGATTTCCGCCAATGGAAACGTGGACGTAGGGGGTAACCGGAATACGGCGGACAGCCGGAAAACGAACATCGGTGGAGATTTTGACGTGGAGGTGAAACTGAACAAGCAGGGGTCACTGAAGATGAAGGCTTATTCCCATACGGACGAGAAATTGCTTTACAACAATACGGAGACAATTCAGGGGGTGGGTGTTTCCTATCAGGAGTCTTTCGACTCGTTCCGGGAGTTGTTGAAGAAGTATTTTGGAGTTTTCAGAAGGAAGAAGTCAAAATATGAATGAAGCATTATGAAACAGCATTGGAAACCGGGGACGATGATTTATCCGTTGCCTGCCGTTTTGGTTAGTTGCGGGGCTGTGCCCGAAGAATATAATTTGCTTACGGTGGCGTGGACGGGTACGCTCTGTTCCAATCCGCCGATGTGTTATATTTCGGTGCGCCCGGAGCGGCATTCCTATCCGATTATCCGAAAAAATATGGAGTTCGTCATTAACTTGACGACGGAAGAACTTGCCTTTGCCACGGATTGGTGCGGAGTGCGTTCGGGAAAAGATTACAACAAGTTTGAGGAAATGCACCTGACGCCCGGAAAGGCAAAGGTGGTGAATGCGCCGATTGTCGAAGAGGCTCCGGTGTGCATAGAGTGCCGGGTGAAGGAGATTGTACCCCTCGGTTCGCACGATATGTTCATAGCGGAGGTGGTGAATGTCCAGGCGGATGATTGCTTCCTGAATCCGGAAACCGGAAAACTGGAATTTGAACAGAGTCGTCCTTTGGTATACGTCCACGGTGCTTATTACGGCATAGGGGAGAAAATCGGAAAGTTCGGTTGGTCCGTGGAGAAGAAGAAAAAGAAATGACGATTTGTGCCCGGATTCCCTGAACGGGAAGGACGCAAATCGTCATAAGGTATTTATTCTATCTTGACCGTTCCGCCGGGCAGAATGGCTTGTATGCTGTTGTCGTACATTGCCGAACAATAGACGGCGGGCAACAGGTATTCACCCCGGAATGCCGCATTGCTCCGGAATTTGAAGGTTTTCGTCTGTCCTTGTTCCAAACTGAAATAGACACAAAAACGATCGTCGCGGATGTCTGTATGCTCTGCTTGGGGCATAACGGCGTTTCCGGTGAGCCGTTCATTGATGATTTCAAACCCGGAGGGTACCAGATAGGTTAAAGCCAATTCCTGATAGGTACCGGTGACACCGGTGTTTTTCACGGTGATTTCACTGGTTACATCCGTCCCTTGTTTCAATTGGTGGATGTTCAACGCTTTTCCTTGGTCGTCGTAATAGCGGATTTCCATAAGCAGACCGGACATGTGTTTTTCCTTGACGACTTCCAGGGATGCGGCGCTGTTGATTTGCCGTATGAAAAGATTGCCTTGACCGTTGTTCTCCACTGAAGCCGTCGAATGTTGGTTTTCAATGGTCAACGGCAGTTGCCAGACGGTTCTCTCTGTCCGGATTTCCTGTTTGCCTTGCGGTGTGATGACCGTGACCTGTATGCCTTTCTGACTTCCCAGGTATTTCCTGACGAACTGGGCGGCGGCATGCAAGGAAAAGGCGGTTTCTTGCGTGTTGCACCATTCATCGGACCCCAGGACTCTGGATATTTTTTCCAACATCCGGTAGGCATCCTGCTGTCTGTCGAGAATCACCATAGACTGGAGTATCAGCGCATAATCCCGGAGGGTGGAACCGTAGTTTCCGCCGGTTTCACGATAAGAGGCGACCTCGGTGGATAGTTCGCGAATGATGTTGCGGGCGATTTCCTCCTGTCTGCTCAAGGCATAGGCGGAAGCCAACAGCCATTGGGATACCGGATGGTCTAATCGGTTTTCTTTCAGTCGGTTCATGGCTGCCATATCGGGATGACCCGCCAGGGCAAGCACGAAGAGCCGGTATGCCTGTTCTTGTTGAGCCCAAGGTTCTGCACGGAACCACCTGTTGGCGACTTGCCGGGTGTAATTGAGGGCGTTCTGGAGCATGGCGACCGGAACGGAATAGCCTTGTTGTTGTGCTGATACCAGGAACTGGATGACGTATGCCGTGACCCATTCCGATGCGTATGTACCGCCGGGCCAGTAAGCAAAACCGCCTTCTGGGGTCTGGTATCTGTCAAGCCGGTTGATGACGGTCCGGATGTTGTTCTCTGTGGTCATCATTTGTTCGGGAGTCAGAGTTATCAAGGCGGGCAAAGACAATTGAGGAAATGCCTGCGACGTGATTTGTTCCGCACAACCGTGCGGATATTCCAGCAAGTCCGTCAGCCGCTGTTCGAGGTTGAGTGGCGGAATGGAAGAAATCTCCAATACGGATGTGGGTTCCAATCCGGTCACGGGGGTATTGAAAGAAACGCTTTCTCTTGCTTTTGCCTCTTTGGCTACCACGGTGGTGATGCGCGGATTGGGGATGCGTATCGTCACGTCCTCCGTTACCGAGGCTTGCTCGCTTTTAGCATTTGCCGTGGTTCGGAGGGTGGATACGCCGGTCTGTTGGTTGATGCGTGCCTTGAACCATACCAGTTGTTCGCCTTTCCGGCTGAACCGGACGGTTTGGGTCGATTCGCCGACCAGGGTGATTTTGTCGTCGGTGGTCATTTGCACCTTGACCTCTCCCATATTTTCCTGCATGGCAAATACGGTGACCGGTATGTCGGTCACATCGCCGGGAGTGAGCAACCGTGGCAGGGCTACGGATAGCATCAGGGGGTTGTTGACCGTGCTGTTGGCAGAGGTTGCCCCGTAGCTGCCGTTGGTGGCTGCGATGACCGTGGCGCGCACTTCGCCGATGTATTCCGGCATCTTGAACGTATGCTTGCCTGTTTTCCCGGCTTTCAGCGTAAAGGGACCGGCAAAGATGACCACCGGTTTGAAGCGGTTGGTCTTTTCATCCTGCGGGTTTTTCAGGGCTTCATCACCGCCAATGGCAAATGCCTGGTCGAGTCGGATGCCGTATGCTCCGTAGAGGTAATCATAGAAATCCCATGTTTTTACCCCCAGGGCTTCGCGGGCGTAGAAAGCCCTGAACGGGTCGGGGGTCTTGAAATTGGTCAGGGAGAGCAAGCCTTCGTCGATGACGGCAATCGTATAGTTCATGGCTTTCTTGCTCTTTTCCTTGACTTGTACGGTAAATTCTTTGCCCGGACGAAGTTCGGCAGGGAGGTTTATGACCGGTTCCAGCCGAAGTTCGGGGTCTTCGACGTTGACATTGACCACGCCGTACATTCGCACCGGACGGTCGTTGTTCTTGGCGTCGTGGGGCTGAATCAGGGAAACGGCGACATAGCAGTTGGGACACATCTCGCTGGTCGCCTTTGTTTCAAAGGTGGTTGTCCCTTCCCGGGCAGGAATACGCTGTATGTTGCTGATTGTTTTTCCGTTTTCGAGGCTGACAATGGCAACGGAACCGGCGGAGGAGGGGAAAGTGACTTTAATGGTTTCCCCGACCCGGTAGCTTTTTTTGTCCGTGCTCAGGTTCAGCATCGTGGCTGTTTCCTGGCTGTTGTTTTCTCCCCAGCTCCCGAAATAGGCGATGATGCCGGAGGAATGGCCGGAAGGAGCCGTCGCCTGGATGAAATACCTGCCGTATTCACGGATAGGAAGGTCGACGGAGAAGGAGCCGTTGACGGCTTTCACCTGTTTCGTGAGGATGCTTTTGTTGTATGTGCGATTGACGTAAGAGCTCAGGTTGTCATTTTCGGAATCCCACCACCAGTGCCATTGAAGGCGATAAACATCTATGCGGATGTTGGCGTTCCCGATTGGTTTGCCGGCAGGGGTGACCATAACGCCTTTCAACGTTGCCGGGCTTTTGGTGGAATGCCAGTTGTCCTCGGTGTCCGGCAACCGGATGCCCACGTATTCCCGATAGGGGGAGTAGCGGATGCTCTGTGAACTGATGCTGAAATCTCCGCCGTTTTCAAAGACCCGGGTCGTGAAAATGGCGTTCAATATGCCGGGGGCATTTTCCGTTTTGATTTTGTCCAATGGGAATGAAAATGTGCCTGAGCCGTTGGTCGTTCCGTCGAACAGGGTTTCCGTTGCCGGTTCAAAATACAGGGATTTGTTGGTAAAGGTATAATCCGGAAACTCCGAAAAGCCTGCGTTGCCGTTGTATAATTTTACTTCGGTGATGGCTTTCTGGTTGGAAGTGCTTGCTCCGTTCAGCCAGCGGGTATTTACCTTTACGGGATTTTCAGAAATGCCCTTTCCGATGATGTTGTCGTTCGGAAATTCCATTTGGATAGCCAATCGGTTGGGTTTGACCGTTTCTACCCGGAGGTTTTTCCGGAAAGTGAGGCCTCCGATTCGGAAAAGAGCCGTCCAATAGCCGGTCTGCACGTCCTCGGCGGTCTTGAAGGTAAAGCAGTGGATGTTGTTCGTGCCGATATGGCTCCGGAGTGTCTGGGTGATGCGTCCGTTGGGGTCGGTCAGTTGGGCGACAATCGGGTGTCCTTGCGGGAGGACATTCAGTTTGTCTTCCAGAATCAACGACAGGTAGATTTTATCTCCCGGTCGCCATACGCCCCGTTCGCCGTAGATGAACCCTTTGACGCCCATTTGCACTTGTTGTCCGCTGACGTCGAAATTGCTTAACGAGAGGGCGTTGCCGCTTGCCAGTCGCAGCCATGCCCGGTCTTGCCCTTTTTGTGCCGTGACGATGAAAGCCTGCCCTTGCGGATGCAACGTGGCGAAACCGTTTTTGTCCGTCTGGGCGGAATCGATTTTTTGATTCTGGTAATTGTAAAGGGTCAATTTGCAGTTGGCGACAGGGTCTGCCGTTGCCAGGTCATTGACGCAGACGACATAGGAATTGTCCTCTCCCTGCTTTGCCATAAGTCCCAGCGAGGTGTTGATGATGTTTCTGGCGGCAAATCGTTCTCCGATATAGTAAGATACATGGCAGGGGTTGTTCCGTTCCTGCCACTGGTAGCCGGCAGGATAGTGGTATTCGCTGTAATAGGCGTAGCCTCTTCGGGTGTCCCAGTCGGTTGAACCGTATTCGGAATCCGGAGCCTCGTCGGCGCAGGGGAGTGTCGTGTAGGATTTCTTGAATTTCAGCCGAAAACGGTATATCGTTCCTTTTTCCAATTTGACCATTTTGGACAGGTCGATGGTGAAATCGTTCCATTTTTGGAGGTCGATATTGGGATGATTTTCGGTCAGGTCTATTTTTTTCAGGAAAATCGGGCGGGCGGTTCGTGCCAGTTCGCCGTGGTTGTCGTAGGAATTTTCTTGCAAAAAGAAATTCATATTCTGTTGCAATACTTGAATGATTTCCAGGTCAACGGCTTTCAAGCCTACTGCCGAAAAGGGGATAAGTACCTTGTTCTTGTCCGGAACGATGACGCCTTTACCGATGAGTTTCACTTCAGGCTTGGTGGAACGGAGGTTGACGGTTGTCGTGTATCGGGTTTGCAGGGTTATGCCGGAAACGCTCCGGATGCCGGGAAAAACGTTTAGCGTGATACTGCTTTTCTCGGTAGAGGAAGGCAGATAAGCCTGTATGACGTTGTCGTGGATTTTGAAATGCTCAAGCGTGATTTCCGGTGCGGAGACCAATCCTCGGACGTCCTGTCCCGGTTCCAGATTTTCGGACAAGTAGATGCTGAGAACGACCGGTTCCGAATCGGAGGCTTTGACGTTGAGAACCGTGAAATCGTTTTTCCCCGGAATGTTGATGTCCTGGCGGGTGTTGTTTTTTATGGCCTTTGAAAAATCCAGGGAGAGGGTTTGGGTCGATTCCCCCTTTTTCAAGTGGCGGAGCCGGAAGTGATGCCGATTGCCATTGTGTTCCCATACCGGGGTCAGATTGTTGCCCTGATAGGATGCCGTGAGCATTTTTTCCGTTTGTGCCGGTTCGCTATAATCGGAACAGTGTAGTACGCCTTGGTATTGCAACTCGTCCGTGTTGTCCGGTTCGGCGGTCAGGTTGCCCGGTTCAAAAATGATCGTGAGCGGGAGGACGTCGAACTTGAAATTGAACTTCTGGCAGGAGGCAGGCACCTGGCACAGCTCTCCCAGGTTGAACGTCGCCTGGTAGGTTTTGCCGTTCTTAAAGGGCTCTTCCGGAATGAATTCAACGCTGTTGTCGTCTTTTAAGACGGTTCTTCCTTTTACGGCGGGGGAAAATTGCAGGATTCCTGCCGGGAGGTCGGAGCCGGGCTGGTAGTTTTTATCCGGTCGCTGGCTGAGGTAAACGGAAACGGAGGAGGAAGATGTTATCACTCCGTTTGTGAATCCGGTGATGTATTGGTTGAAATGCTCTGCTTGTTTCTCCTTGCATCCTGCCAGTAATGTCAAAGCGAACAGACAAGCGACTAAAATATGGGTGCGTTTCATCGTTTCGTTTTTTAGAATCATTAACACAAAAATAAGAATAATGTTTGAATATTCGTCTCTATTTGTATAGAAGTCTTGTCTGTTAATTCGATTAAATAGTGTAATTTTGTCGACAGATATATAAATGTAAAAAAAGAATATATGAGAATAGCAGTTGTCGGTACGGGATATGTCGGATTGGTTTCGGGAACGTGTCTGGCGGAAACGGGAGTCACGGTTACTTGTGTGGATGTGGATGAGGCGAAAATCCGGAAATTGAATGAGGGAGGGATACCGATTTATGAACCGGGACTTGCCGAACTGGTGGCAAAGAACCGGGCGGACAAACGTTTGTTTTTCACTACCTCGCTGAAGAATGCGCTGGTGGATGCCGATGCGGTGTTTATTGCCGTCGGGACGCCACCGGACGAGGACGGAAGTGCGGATTTACGCTATGTATTGGGCGTTGCCCGGGAAGTCGGGGAACTTATCGAGGATTATATTGTCGTGGTCACCAAGTCGACTGTTCCTGTGGGGACGAACGGAAAAGTGAAAGCGGCGATTCGGGCGGAACTGGACCGTCGGGGCGTGCAGGTGGAGTTTGATGTGGCTTCCAATCCGGAATTTTTGAAGGAGGGGGATGCCGTGAGTGACTTTATGAAGCCGGACCGTGTGGTCATCGGTGTGGAGACGGACCGTGCCAAAAAGGTGATGGAGCGTTTGTATCACGCTTTTATCTTGAACAATACTCCTATTCTGTTTATGGATATCCCGTCGGCGGAAATGACGAAGTATGCCGCTAATTCCATGCTGGCAACCCGGATTTCTTTTATGAACGACATTGCCAATTTGTGCGAAATCGTCGGGGCGAATGTGGATTCGGTGAAGCGGGGCATTGGTAGTGATTCGCGGATAGGCACGAAATTCCTAAATGCCGGTTGCGGTTACGGAGGTTCCTGTTTCCCGAAGGACGTGAAGGCGTTGATAAAGACGGGGGACGACAGCGGATATGCCATGGGCGTATTGAAGGCGGTGGAGGAGGTGAACGAAAGGCAGAAATCCGTTTTGTTCCAAAAGATATACAAACACTATCAGGGGCATTTGCAAGGCAAGCATTTCGGATTGTGGGGCTTGTCGTTCAAGCCGGCAACGGACGATATGCGCGAGGCTCCCTCTTTGGTGCTGATCGAGCAATTATTGACTGCCGGAGCTACGGTGACGGCTTTTGACCCAGTGGCGATGAATGAGTGTCGCCGGAAAATCGGTGACAGGATTCAGTACGCCACCCAGATGTACGAGGCGTTGGAAGGGGCGGATGCCATGATTGTCGTGACGGAATGGCAGGAGTTTAAGGTGCCGAAATTCACTTACATCGAGAAGGCTTTGAAGGAAAAAGTCATTTTTGACGGGCGGAATATCTACAATCCCGAACAGATGCGGGAATTCGGTTATGTTTATTATGGAATCGGGAGATAACAGCGAGGTGCTTTATGCGGATACTATTCATTGTCAATCCGATTTCGGGATTCGGCTTGGGAAGGGAGTTGCCGGAAAGAATCAAGTCCATACCGGAATACGACCGAGTAGATTTTGACATTGTCTTTACGGAATATGCCGGGCATGCCCGGGTGTTGGTCGAGGAGGCGAGAACTTCTGGAAAATATTCGCACATTGTCGCTGTCGGAGGAGACGGTACGGTGAACGAGGTCGGCACGGCACTCTGTGGTAGCGATATCGCTTTTGCCGTGGTCTCTTTGGGGAGCGGTAACGGATTTGCCCGTCATTTGGGGTATTCCATTTTTATGAACAAGGCGCTCAGGCAGGTGCTGACCGACCGGTATGCACAGATTGACGTCTTGCAAATCAACGACAAGTACTCCTTGAACGTCAGCGGAGTGGGATTTGATGCGGAGGTGGCGCACGAGTTCAATCACTTGAAACTACGGGGCGTGTTGTCGTATATCTATGCGGCAATCAAATTGTGGTTCCAGTATCCGGAAAAGAAGTACAAGATTACCAGTGGTGGCAAAGTGATGAAGGTGAGTTGTTTTATCCTGAGTTTTGCCAATAGTTCGCAATACGGCAACAATGCCTACATTGCCCCGCATGCTTCGGTTCGGGACGGGCGAATGGATCTTTGCATCTTGAAACGGCCGGCTTTCTTTGACATCATGTGGGTGTTGCTTTTCTTTGTCAGCTCCAAGCTCTATAAATTGTCCTATTTCAAGGAAATCCAATGCGAGGAGGCGATTGTCGAAGGCGACATCCGCCGGGTTCACATTGATGGCGATGCCTACGTGCTGGATGCTCCCTTGCACCTGAAAGTCCTTCCCGGCGCACTGAAAGTGGTGGTTCCGAAACGGTTGAAAGAAGAGTCCGTAACCCGATAAAAATCAGAGCATATCTTCCATTGAAAAAAGCCTGCTTTCTATGTCGTATTTGAACAAGACTTTTTTTCGCAATGTTTCCACTTTTTGGACAAATGCGGACGGTTTGAAATTTTTGGACTGTCTTTTCACTTCTGCTACCAAAGCCTTGTTTTCTTCCGCATACAGTGCGACAATGTCTATTTCATCCTGTTCTTTGTTGTTCTTGCCCTGCCACCAAGCACCGACATTGGCAAACGCCTTGCTTTCGATTAGTTGTTGGCGGAAATACATTTCCAGAGCCAAACCGGAAAACGTGGGGTAATCCTTTTTGATGATATCCGCCAGCCGTTCCAGATTGCCTATTTCTATGTAGTTCTGGTATTTGATGAAATACCGGAACCAGAAGCGCAGAAACAAGTCTGATACTTCATAACGGACAGTCTGGGTATTTTCTTTGGAGAGGATGGGGCGTTTCTTCTTGACCAAATTGTAATCTTCTTCCAATCTTTTTAATTGTCCGCCGATGCTGGTCTCTCCCATAAGTGCTTCTATTTCCGGCAAGGTATTCTTGCCGTTGGATATGGCTGACAAAATAGAAAAGTAATTACCGTATTTTTTCCCAAATTCCTGAATGAGCAAGGCTTGACCTTCCGTCAGGAAAGAGGAGTCGGGTCGTAACATGAAGTCAATCATGCTTTCCATGTCTGTACACCCGTTATCCATGAATTGCTCGATGTATTTGGGGACGCCGCCGGTGAATGTATAGAGTGCCAGCAAGTCATCAGGGGTATAATCGGGCTTGTGGTCGGCGATAATCTCTTTCAGAACGGAGGTGTTGAAAGGGGTTAGTTTCATGATGCTGTCCGCACGTCCGTACAACGGTTCTTTGGAATCCTTGAAGATTTTGTTCATCAGGGTATAGACAGACCCGCTGATAATCAAATTGACATGGCTTTGTTTTCTGTAACGATCCCAGGTGTCCTGCATTAGGCTGTATATTTCCTGGTTGATGTAATGAAATTCCTGAAATTCGTCAATGACCAGGTTGTAAGCCATTCGTGTGCCTAAATCCATAAGGAAACGGAACAAGTCTGCAAACTGAACGAATTCCGGGACGTAAATGTTCAGGGATTGCCGGATTTCTGAAACAAATCTCGAACAGAGGTCGGTTTCATTGCTTCGACTAATAAATAGGTAGACGGTCGGGGTATTTTCGCAACTGGTGAAAATAAGGCTGGTTTTACCGATTCGTCGTCTGCCGGTAAGCACCAACATCTGTGAATGGACGGAAAAAGCCACTTGGCGCACTTTTTCCATAGCTTCCAGTTCCTTTTCTCTGTTGTAAAATTTCATAACCTTCTTTTTATGGTCCGTGTTTAAATTTTACCACCGTAAATTTTACGGCGGTAAAATTTGAAATGACGATAGCAAAGGTAATAATTAAAATAGTTATTCCGAGGGATGAATGCCCATTTCTTCAGCGACTTTGAACATATATGCCTTGGCTTCTTCGTAATTGTTGCCGATGACGCCGTCAAGAATGGCTTCCTTGATGGCGTTTTTGATGTCGCCAATCGCTTTGCAG
>CAMWQQ010000024.1 GCA_947176455.1 uncultured Odoribacter sp.
GTCGTGAATAACCTTACTTCCGGAATTTATCGAATTTTTTGTTACTTCTGGATTTCCTTTATAAGTCAATTTGGAACTACCATACAAACTATATGCTATTTTATCGTTTACCTGGATTTCGGCTTTTGCGCCTGTTGCCAGTTCTATGTCTGTTTCTTCCGTCTCGAAATTGCGGGCATACATTAGGGAGGCGGTTTTCAATTCCGCTTCCATCGTACGGGCGTTTCCTTTTAGTTCGACGATTGCCGACGTTTTGGCGGAAACTTTTATGTCCGATGTTTGGACGGCAAGCCGGATACGGCTTCTTGTATTTGCCCGCAGTTGTACGTTCTCGGTTTTCCATACTTGCGGTGCGGCTTCTATCAGGGACTGCTGGCTGGCTTGCAGGGTACTGATTTCCGGCATACTGATTAAAATGTTCATGTGGGTGAATTTGACGATGTTGATTGTGTCCGGTATATAAATTTTGAGCGTTTGGTTGCGGACGATGGTTTTGATGTAGTGGAACAGGTTGTTGTCGGCTTCGACCGTCAGCGGTTGGAATTTTCCTTGCACGATGTATACGGATATGTTGCGGGATACTTCGATGCTGTTGAAAAAGCCGGTTTCACGCTGTTGCGTCAGGATGTATCCTGAACCTTTGATGTTGGTTATTTGTTGCCTTCCTTGTCCTGAATAACAGAACAGTCCTAAAAGAATGATTCCCCAATACCTTGACATGCCCGTTAATATTTTTATGTTTTGCTGTGCCTTTCTGTTAGTAGGCGTGTGGTATTTACGGGCAAAGGAAGCGCCAGGTTTGAAGATGGCAAAAAAAACTGCCCCGGAAGGGCAGTTCGCAAGTTTGTGTATAGTAAGTAGTATTGGGTTCGCAACAACTTTTCGATAGGAATTGCAAATTTATATAAAAAATGCAAAATCCGGCAACGTTTGCGCAACTATTTTTAAGTTGAAATTGTTTTATTTTTTATAAAATGCGCTATTGGCCGAGTAACAAGTGCCTTGTCGTACTTTGGAGGGGCTTCCAGGAAGTTGTTGGAGCCGGGATGCTTCGGCTGGCGATGACCGGTTGGTTGCCACTGATTAATTCCAACGCTTTACCTAACAACGGGTCTTCTCGGTCTCCGAAAGGAGGCAGAAAATTGCTGTATTCCTGAATCGTGTAAGTGGCGGCTATGCCTCCTTTGACGTCTTCTCCATTTGCATTGAAATAGGCGAAAGTGACGGGCCAAAATGTCCATTTCTGTAAATCTCCGGGGGGAATGATTTGGCTCATCCCCACGTATTTCCCGTAGGTGTCGCTACCAATCAGAATCATTTCGGACAGGTAGGGGCGTAGTCCTGAAATGACCACCTCCGATGCCGAAGCGGTGTTTCCTCCGGTCAAGACATAGAGTCTTCGCAGGTCAAGATTTTCTGCCAATACGTCGGGGTCAAAGCGGGTAACCGATTGTTCGCTGGAGAGTTTCCGTTGATAGGTGGGATTCCATTGTTTGCGAATCAGGATGTCTTCGTTGCGGACGTTATTGGTGGGCGCCAGCAAGCTACTCAGATGCCTTGCGGCTGTTTCCGCACCTCCGGGATTGTAGCGCAGGTCCAGAATAAATTCATCAACCGAGGCGGTCTTCATTCGTCCGATTGCCTGACTTAAACGGGGGAGGCTGGTGGAGTGGTCATCATAAAACTGGCAGTAGACCAAATAGCCGATTTTTTTGTTTCCGACAGACAGCACGGTATCCAATAAAATGGGGTCTTGTTCCAGGATTTCCTGAGACAAGGCATAATCTTGCTTGGAAACAAACAAGGTGTCCCAAGAAAAAATGCCGGTTTTTAGAACGACTTGTTCGTCCGTTAGAATCCGAGTATAATT
Organism: uncultured Odoribacter sp.; assembly: GCA_947176455.1. GTDB lineage: Bacteria > Bacteroidota > Bacteroidia > Bacteroidales > Marinifilaceae > Odoribacter. The sequence goes on from CAMWQQ010000024.1 coordinate 1,871, forward strand.
ATTGATAGTCAGCCATTTGCCGTTGTTGGTGAAAATCATGTCACCGCGCATCAGTCCGGCTTTTTCGGCAGGGCTTCCCTTATAGACATATTGAATCATACCGCATATCAGGCTGTCTCTGATTTGGTAGAACTGGATTTGATATCCGAAAGTTTTGTTCTTGCCGTCCAGGAGGGAGCGGGTTTCTGTCTCGTTTTCTTCCAGTGACGACCATAAATCCTCCTTGTATCGGAAAGCCTCTAAAAAAGTTTCCGGTTCTTGGTCCAGGTTCGCTTTTGTATTTTTGACTTTTTCCGCCCAGAAATAAATGTCCTTCATCTGGCTTTCGATGAATTTGTTCATCCGTTCGTTGAGGGATAGGTTGGAATCTTCCTCCGGGCGGATATCGTCTTTGGTACAAGCGGACAATAGACTGGAGAATGCCAGTAAAGCCAATAGGCGGATGGGTCGTTTCATTCGTTTACGGGGTTAAATATCGGGCAAGTTACAAATGTTTTTGAATAATTATGGGTTTTGCATGGTTATATTTTTTAATTTCGCCTTGTATTAAGGGTGCTAAATTTGTCCGGGATGACTCCGTGGTTGACTGATTTTTAGAAAAGAAACGCATGGCGAGAATTTTATTGGTAGATGACGATACGACTTTTTGTCTGATGTTGAAGACATGGCTGACCAAGCGGGGATTCCAGGTGGATGAATCTTTTTCCTGCCGGGAAGCTTTGGCGAAGACAAAAGGAACCGCTTATGATATTGTGCTGACGGATTTGCGTTTGCCTGACGAGGACGGTATGTATTTGCTGAAGAGGATAAAGGCGACGGCTCCCGACGTGCAGGTGATTCTGATGACCGGATATGCGGATATTCATACGGCGGTCCAGGCGATGAAACTGGGTGCGTTTGATTATGTGGCAAAACCGATTATTCCGGACGAGATTCTGAAAAAGATTCAGGAGGCGTTGGGACAAAAGGTACAACCCGGGGATAAAAAGGGTGAGAAGGAGGGGCAGGCTGTGCCTTACATCAAAGGCACCAGCCAGGAAGCCAATAAATTGTTTGAATACATCGGTCTGGTTGCGCCCACGATGATGACGGTGCTGATTTCCGGTGAGAGCGGTTCCGGAAAAGAATACATCGCCCGGTTGATTCATAGTCGGAGTCAGCGGAAAGATGCGCCTTTTGTTGCGGTGGATTGCGGAGCTATTCCCAAGGATTTGGCGGCCAGTGAGTTTTTTGGCCATGTCAAGGGGGCTTTTACCGGAGCGGTGAATGATAAGACCGGCTATTTCGTTCAGGCTTCCGGAGGAACGATATTCCTGGATGAAATTGGCAACCTGAGTTACGAGGTGCAGGTCCAGTTGTTGCGGGCATTGGAGGAACGCAAGGTGAAACCGGTCGGGAGCGACAAAGAGATAGCGTTCGATGTTCGTATCATTTCTGCCACGAATGAGAATCTGAAAAAAGCGGTTGCCGAGGGAAGTTTCCGGGAGGACCTTTACCACCGGCTGAATGAATTTTCCTTGCAGGCGTTGAGCCTGCGCAATCGCCGGGAGGATATACCGGTATTCGCTAATTATTTTCTTGCCGCCTCAAACGAGGAATTGGATAAGGAGGTGACTGGATTCGAGGAGGAAGTGATGAAGATTTTCCGGGAATATGCCTGGCCCGGTAATCTGCGGGAAATGCGGAATGTTGTGAAAAGGGCGACTTTGTTGTGCCAGTCCGATTTTATATCGGTAGAACATATTCCGGTAGAATTGGCTCATTCCAATATCGTTCCGGAAGAAACCGACCTGGCTTTGAGACGGGAAAGGCACGAAGTCGACCTGATTCACGAGGCGTTGGCGCAATGCCACAACAACAAGAGCGAAGCTGCGCGTCTGTTGAAAATAGACCGGAAAACCTTGTACAATAAAATGAAACTTTATTCTATTGAATGAGTTTCAGTAATCGCTCGACTTCTTTGATGACCTCAGTGACGAGGGGATTGATTGTTTCCGGAGTCAAATTTGCCTTCTCCGGATGTTCCAGTTTTTCTAACGGTTCGACGACAAGGGAGGCTTCCAGTTGCCGGAACATCGGCAACATTTTGTGTGCCAGTTGCGGGATGCTTTCGTAGTGTTTTTCTTGCAGGTATTGTTGGAGTAGACCGAGGTGTTGCTCCGTGGAGGTAACGAACGATTGGATAATCTTTTCCAGCGCCTCGGGGTCGTTGTCTGCAAATATCCGAATGTTTTTCAGGGTATATCCGGCATTTTCGGCAGGTTCCGCTACGGACGATTCCGTTTGGGGGCTGTCTGTCGTGTGCTGTTTGCCGGTCAGTCGGTCAATGAGACTGAACAGGGCGGTGGAGGTGAACGGTTTGCCGAGATAGGCGGTAAAGCCTTTGGCGATGTAGTCCGTTTCCGATAGGGTGGCATCTGCCGACAAGGCGATGACGGGTAGGCTTTGGGCGAAGGGCAGGTCGAGTTGTCGGATTTGTTTTACCAGCTCAAAGCCGGTCATTTCAGGCATTTGAATGTCCGAAAATACCAGGTCGTAGGTTTTCTCCTGCAACAAGCGGACCACTTCAAGGGGACGGGTGGTGATGTCCGGATGTATGCCTCTGGTTTCCAGCAGTCCCTGCGTCATTTGCAATTGCAAGGTATCGTCGTCCACCAGAAGTATGCGCAAGTTGGATTCGGTGTCGGGGGTGTCTGCCGGGAGGTACGGCATTGTTTCCGCTTCATTGGCAAGGGATGCCTCTTGCCAGGGGAGGTACAAGGTAAAGCAACTCCCTTTTCCGATTTCGCTTTGGAGTGTTAGCTCTCCACCCAACAGATGAATCAATTTCAGGGTAATGGTCAGTCCCAGTCCCGTCCCTTCGATGCCGTTGTGCGATTTTAGCCGGGTAAATTCTTCAAAGATGAGCTTTTGTTCATCTGCGGTCATACCCGGTCCGGTGTCCTGTATGGCAAGAATGATTTGCGTGCCGTCGGCGGAAGTGGTTGCCGTGAAGTCAACGTGCCCTTGTTCCGTGTATTTGACGGCATTGGATAATATATTGGTGATGATTTGACGAATGCGCAGGGCATCCCCGCGGCACTCTTGGTTCAGCTCTTCGCTGAAATTTCCGGTCAATTGCAAATGCTTGTTTTGTGCCATTGGCAGGAAATTGTCCGTGATTTCCCGAAACAGCAACGCCGGATTGAACACGACCTCCTCTACGGGCATTTTGTGGTTTTCCAACTTGGACAAGTCGAGCAGGTTGCCGATTAATTTCAGGATATGTTCCGAGGACCCCTGCATATTTTTCAGAAAGTAACGTTGCCTGTCGTTGACGGGGGTATTGTTCAGCAGTTCGATGTAGCCCAAAACGGAACTTAAAGGAGATTTGATGTCGTGGGTGACGTTCTGAATCATTTTTTCACGGCTTTTCAGCAGTTGCGCCGCATAGCGGTTGGCGTTTTCCAATTCCCGCCGGTAGCGTTGACTGCGGGAAAGGTCTCGCAGGATAAAGAAGGTGAAAAAGATGACCGACAACAGGGCGATGACGGTTATCCAGGAAAATATGCGGATGACCGTGGCAATGGTTTTTGCCCGGTTTTCCTGTTTTTGCAGGGAATGATTGATTTCTTCTTTTTCGTATTCCCTCAGAATCCTTTTCAGTTGGTTGGTGATGTCGGTGCTTTGCCGGATGAGGGCGTATTCTTTCCGGTTGATTTTGCGATTGAGGTCTTGTTGTTGCTTTTGGACGTCTTCCCAGGTATTTTTTAGAATGTTGACCACCGAGTCCGTGTTTTGGGTGGGATTTTCATCGTTGAGCGTGTCGGTGACCACTTGCTGGGTAAGCGAGATTTCCGGAACCGTGTCTATGATTGTTTTGGAAAAAATCCAGCGTTTGACGACTTTCTGCGTCGGAACATAGGTCGTGTCCACTCGGGTGACCATACGTTGCCGGACGTTGAGACGCTGGTCGACGGAATCTTTTCCGGCAATGTGGGCGATAGCCTTGCTGTAAAATTCCTCCGGAGAGAAAGATTGCTTCACCCAAACCAATTCCTGCAGGTTCTTGATTTTGGCTTCCAGCAACGCGTAAATGGAATCGATACGGATTTGTTGCTGGGGCTGTTGGCTTAACGCTTTTAACGTGTCGATGTTTTCCTTGGTTTCCTGGAGGATGCTTGTGAACTTCCGAAAATAACTGTGGCTTCCGGTTTGGGCAAAAGCGCTACTCAATGCTTCCGCCTCATACAGTCCGGTCATCGTGTTGCCGATGATGAACAGTTTTTGGTTGGTGCTGTCCGTTGTTTCCTCGTTGACGATAAAACGGGTGAATTGCTTGTAAATCAAGGTCGCCGATACAACGCCTAACAGGATGACCAGCAAGTAGCCGGCGACGATTTTCCATTGGGTATATCGGGATTCTTTCTGCATCACGGAATAAAGTTATTTTCGAGGTAAAAATAAGGTTGGCTTTTGCCAACCCTATTTTTTATTCAGCCAGTATGGTAATTTCCGCTCCGGAGGCAAAGTCCTGGCCGTTTTGTTCGCTCAAGGCGGTGAAACGGATGTAGCGGGCTTTTACCGGTTGGGCAAATTCGACTTTCTTCTCTTTGTTGTTGTTGGCGAAAGTGCCTTTGTGAACGGGGTCTCCCCAGGTCTTGCCGTCCAGGCTTACCTGGATGCTGTAATCTTTGATGTTGCCGTTGTTGCCACTTTGACGGGGCAAATAGGTGAATCCTTTGATGTTCTTTACTTCTCCGGCATCCAAATCCACCCAGTGCGGATATTTGGCAACGGTGACGGAATACATCGTGTGCCAAATCGTATTCGGGTTTCCGTCCGTGAGGTGGGAGGCATCCCCCTCGCCTACTTCCTGGCTACTGGCGTACACGACAGCCGTTTGGATGCTTTCGATTTTTTCAAAGGTGATGCTGGTTTTGATACCGGGGGTATCTTTAAACCAAGCCGTCACCGTACCGCCTTCCCGGAGCGGAATCGCCTCTTTGTATTCTTTTGCCTTGCCCTTGTCGATAGTGTACCGAATGGTTGCCCCTTGACGAGCGGAAGAGATGTTGACCAGTCCGGCGCCGTTTCGCGTGATAGACAACGGAATTTCCCCGGAGGGAGCTACGTTGGCGATACGGGTCAGCTCTTGTCCGGCGGGGCGGATGATGAAACCGAAATGGTGATTGTCGGCGAATATGCGGTCGGGCAATAACGGTCCGCCCTGTCCGCAACTATTACCGCCCAAGCCGGTCACTCCTGCGTCCAAATGGAGGTAGGTGTCGCCTGCTTTGGGCAATTGGTAGGGGTGGGAAGCCAGCGTCATCTCCGTTGCCGAGTAAGGCAGAGCAGATACGGACAAGCGGTCGGTGGCGATGAATACGGCTCCTTGCCCGTTTGCGTCGGTCAGAGCGCACCAGCGGACATCCTCGTGGTTGCCCATATCCTGAGGTTTCGGGAAATGGATAAATTCATCGTTGACGGTGCTGTGGAACAATTCGATGAATTGCCCTGTCTTGCGGTCGGGGTAGTTGTTTATCGGACCGCGTCCGTAATAGGTGAAATTGGCGTATGCTTGAGGTACTTTCAGGACATATCCCAAACGGGGCAACACCAGGCCTGGCTGATTGGACGTGATGCCGGACTGCAGTTCAATGGAACCGTCCGGATATACGGTCCAAATTTGGTTGGTCGTGAATTTGAAGTCGTTCGGTCCGAAGGGTTGGTCGGTCAGTTCCTCGATGCGATTTTTGCCGGAACTGGGTTTTCCGATGATTTTCCCGGCATTCGGAGCTTGGGATTCCACCGTGAAAGCCAGCACGATTGTACCTTCGGGCTTGGTGATGACGGTGGCTTCTTTTGCCTTGTGCTTGAGGTTATGCAAGCCGTTTTCGAACCAGGAAGCATAGAACCAGTTGTCGTTGTTCGTGAATGCCCGGAAAGCGTCCAATTGCGGACCGTTGCCTGCGGTGATGATTGTATCATTGCCATAGGTCAGGCTGTATATGGTGCCTGTCGTCAAATCGAACCGGACTTCAAAGTTGTTCCCTTTTATGGTTTTGAGGTTCTCCCCGTCAGTGGAGATGTTTGCCTTGGTCAATTTGCCGGTCTGCTTCGTTAGTTCACGAAGAGCCGGGCGAACGGCGCTTTTTACCGGGAATTGTTCCTCCGCAGTGACAAAGCCTTTCTTCGCCCAGGGGGCGTCTTTTTTCAACAGGAACTGGATTTTCACGAAATATTCCGCTTCCTGCTTGAGGTCGTCGTATGGGTAAGGAATTTTTATATGAGCCGTTGCGCGGGCAGGGATGAAGTCCGGATTGATTGTTCCGGACTGGATTTCTTTCCCGTCTTCATAGAGGGACCATTTGACGTCATAGTCGGAAAGGTCCTTGAAATAATATTTGTTGAAAATGCTGAATTCGCCGTTTGCGATGTCTGTGGCATTCACGCCGATGTGCTGGTACACTTTCTTCACCTCGTAGTATTGGGGCTTGGGTTCCAGGTCGCCGAATATAATGCCGTTCATCACGAACTGCCCGTCGTTGGGCGTGTCGCCGAAATCACCGCCATAAGCCAGGTAGCGTTCGCCTGTCTGCTTGTCGTAATTGTACATTGATTGGTCTATCCAGTCCCAAATGGCACCGCCACAGAAAAAGTTCGTTGATTCAATCGCTTGCCAGTAGTCGATGAGGTTGCCTACGGCATTGCCCATAGAATGGGCGTATTCGGAAATGTGGAACGGGTATTTGATGTCGTAATTGCCTTTGACGGCTCCCTTGACCCAGGCAATGGACGGGTATTGGTTGGAACCCATATCCACAATGGCGTTGTTGCGTTCATACTGCACCGGACGGGAGGTGTCGAATTTCTTGAGCGTGTCGTAAGCCGCCACGAAGTTTTTCCCCGGACCCGCTTCGTTGCCCAGCGACCAGATGACAATGGAAGGGTTGTTGACGTTGCTGTGTACCATTTCCATAATGCGGGCGACGTGGGCGTCTTTCCATTCTGCCGGGTGCGAAAGCGAAGCGGCTCCATAGTAGTATTGGTGCGATTCGAGGTTTGCCTCGTCTTCCAGATAAATCCCGTATTTGTTGCACAGGTAATACCAGTAAGGGTCGTCCGGATAGTGGGAATTGCGGACGTGGTTGATGTTTGCCCGTTTCATCAGCATAATCTCCTTTTCCATCGTCTCGCGGGAGATGACGTGGCCCGTCGCCGGATTGGACTCGTGACGGTTGACGCCTTTGAGTTTTACCGTTTTCCCGTTGATGTAATAATATCTGCCTGCCAGTCCGAATTCGTCTGCCGAAGCTGGGGTGTCCTTGATTTCTACTTTCCGGAAACCGACAATGGCGGATACGGTTTCAATGGTCTGGTCTTTGGCGTCTTTCAATTCTGCGACCAACGTGTATCGGTAGGGAAGCTCTGCCGACCATTGCCGGGGTGCCTTGACTTTCAGCACCGCTTTTTCCGCTTCCAGTGTCTGGTTGGCGGCAATCGTCGGTACGACGGCACTGGCGCTTGCATTGGCGACCAGTGTATTCTCATCGGAATAAAGGTCGTTGGCATACAGGCTGTACACGACTTTGTATTTCTTGGCAACCTTTTTCCCCAAGTTGCGAATGTCGGCGGCAATGGTCAAGGTTCCGTCCGTGTATTGGCTGTCCAAATCGGGAATTGCCACCAGGTCGCGGATGTGGACTTGCGGTGTGGAATAGAGGGCTACGCTCCGGAAGATTCCCGGCAGGCGGAACATATCCTGTGATTCGAGGAAAGAACCGTCGGAACTGCGGTAAACCTCTACCGCCAATGTGTTTTTCCCTTCACGGAGGTATTTCGTGATGTTGAACCGGGCGGCGTTGCGGGAGTTCTTTGAGAAGCCCACGTATTGGCCGTTAATCCACAGATAGAAAAACGAATCCACGCCGTCGAAGCTGATGAACACTTCCCGGTTTGCCCAGTCCTTGGGGATTTCAAACTCCCGGCGGTAAGAGCCGACTTCATTGCGGTGTTTGTAAGTGGTCCAGTCGGTTGGAGGAGTCCGCATAACCCCGCCCCGCCAGTCGTCTACTTTCACGCTGTGCATAAAAATGACGGGTTGGTTGACGTAGATAGGCACTCCGTATTTTTGGTCGCCGTTTTTCTGGATTCCGTAGATGTTCCAGTTGGAAGGTACCGGGATGTTGTCCCAAGCCGATACGTCGAATTCCGTTTTGTAAAAGTCTTTCGGGCGGGAATCCGGGTCCGGTGCCCAGTTGAATTTCCATTCACCGTTCAGGGATTGCCAGTATTTGCTGTTTTCCGGCAGGACTTTCCGGGCGCTTTCCGTGTCCTGGAAAGAAAAGAACCACGCTCGCGGTTGCTCTTTGTTCAGGGCAAGGTTTTCAGGAGATTCCCATTCTTTTCCTGTCGGAGCCTGTACGGAAGCGTAGGTATAGCCTTTCAAGGGCGGTTGTATGCCGAAACTTTGTATGGCTAAACCGCACAACAGTAAACTTAATGTGATATTGCGCATAGTGTTATCTTGTTTTATAAGTGTTTATTCAGAATTTGTGAAAACAAAAGCACGTTCAGCCTACAATATTCGTCAAAATCTGTCGGATTCCCAAATCATTTGCCAGGATTCTGGAAACGTGTCGAATATTTAAGCGCGTTTTTCAGGAATTTATTTCCGAAAGGGCAATTTGGGGAAAAGTTTTCGGAAACGAATCAGGTACGGGGTAATGGAATTGCCGGCAACGATGAGGGTCACGGCAAGGATAATCAGGACAATGCCGCATCCCAACCGGAAGGTCAGGATTTCCCCGAAAACGGTGACTCCGAAAAATACGGCGGTCAACGGTTCCAGGGCACCGAGAATGGCGGTCGGCGTGGAACCGATGTATTGAATCGCCAAGGTGGTGCAGAAAAAGGATATGGCGGTCGGAAAAACAGCCAATGCCACCAGATTCCCCCACAAATACCACGCTTGGGGAACACATAGGCTTTGTCCGAAGTCCACCCGAATGAAAAACAGGGACACTCCGAAAAGCAACACGTAAAACGTGAGTTTAAGCGTGGCGATGTCTTTTAATATGGGACGGTTTACGCTGACGATGTAAATGGCGTAAGAGAGGGCTGACACCATAACCAGCAGTATGCCCGTCAGGTTGAGCGTGGTGCCGTCTCCGCCTTTGTACAGCAGACCAATGCCGGTTAATGCCAGCAGAATGCACAGCAGGGTCTGGAAGGATATTTTCTCTTTGAACAGGACGGTCATAATGAGCGCCACCATAATCGGATAAACAAACAACAGGGTGGAGGCAATGCCGGCTTCCATATAGTTGTAGCTTTGAAACAAGGCGAGGGAGGAAAGGGCAACCAATAATCCCATAACCATCAAAGGCACGATTTCCTTGCGTTGCAACCGGAAATTCCTGCCTCGTGCCTTCAACATACATCCCAGTACGGGAATGGCAAACAGGTACCTGAAAAACAAGACCGAATCCGCATTCATCCCGGATTCATACAAAGGGAGGGCAAACAACGGATTCATTCCGTAAGTGGCGGCGGCAATCGCTCCCAGCAGATAACCTTTGGTTTTTACATTCATAGAATCCCGTTTTTCTAATCGCCTGCAAAAATAACAAATGTTTTTTGTTGTCGTGTTTGGAGTTTTCGTTTATCTTTGGCAGTATCAACAAAGACAACGATGTGCATAGGAATGAAGGCGAATAAAGCGCTGATAGGCAATTTGATGATATTGCTTGCCGATAGATGCAAGCCGTTGTATCATACTAAATTGCTGAAATTGCTTTTCCTGATTGATGAGGAGTCGGTAAAAAGGACGGCAACTCCCATTACATGGTTGAATTATAAGGCATGGCAATTGGGTCCGGTGAATGAGGATGTGTTTTTTTCAAAATTGGAAGGGTGTAATAAGTTTGACCAATATGTCCATTTTGATTTTGTTGATGAAAAGAGGTGTATTGTCAAGCCAGTTGCGGAATTTGACGGTGGAGGTTTTTGTGAACTTGATTTGGAGATTATTGACAATGTCCTTTCCAAATATGGTCGTAAAAGCAGTGAGGAGCTGGTGGAAATCCTGCATGGGGAGGAATCTTTGTGGAGCAAGGCGGTAAAGGAACACGCTATTGCTTTTTCCGCTACGAATAAGACGAGCGATATTGACATCGATTTCAGTGACATACTGAAAGATGAATTGCAGAAAACCGTATATTTCAGTACACTTGAAAATCTTGAAACGGAATTGTTCCTTAACCAATAATAGGTATGTACCCGATAGGAACAATATTATTGGCGAAGAACTACAAACTTCCCACAACGGTTAAGGATAAGTTTTTTATTGTTTTGGCAATCCAAGGAGACCGCCTGTCTCTTTTGTCCATGACTACGTCGAAGATATATTTTGATACGGCTTTGGTAAGTCATGGCGTGGTTCGTGATAGGGATGTTTCGGTGTATTGTTTTAAAAGTGGAGTGGTTATTGGAAAGAATGGCTTTGCTTTTAGAAAAGATACGATTGTCTCGCATCGCAATAATATTCACCAGGTTTCGGAAGATAAATTAAAAAAACTGGATATAGAGGTGATGGATTGTCTTGTGAAGGAGGAGTTGGTCAATCTCATATATAGTTTTTATAAGTATAAGTTTATAGATGAAAGGTATAAATCCGTTTTAGAAGATGTTTTAAGGGATTTGTGTGTTTGAGCGGATTGTTTATGTTGCGGATTCACGTTGATACGATATGATGAAATTTGTTTTTATAGCCATTTTTATGTTTGGGGGACTGGGA